>CAVCXB010000285.1:0-2052 GCA_963605535.1 Wujia chipingensis | reverse complement strand
ATAGCGTCCACTGAATCATTCAGTACCACAACAGATGAATGCAGGTCAGTAACAATCAAACAAAAAAACAAGAGCTGTAGCCGGCATCGGTATTTTCCGTGGGGCATGACCCCGTCTAGGAGCTTGGCTGGCACTCAGTGTATGGTAGATGGGACGAAGGAAGTTGGGACATGATCCCCTTAGACACGGAAGGTTCATCATCATAGTTGATCAGAGGGAAAATAGCCTTTATAAAGCGAACAACAGGGATGCTTTATAAAGTGTACCCATTTATCAGCTATTCGGTACAAGATACTACGATATCCATCACTCTCGGCTATTGTTTTGAGGTAAATAAAAATCGTCAAAGCCAGTAAAATCAATGATTTAGGGCTTGACAGAATAGGAAGGTAATTAACTATGGGATACATGTTAAATGAGGATCAGCAGAGCATTGTGCAGATGGCACATGATTTTTGTGAGAAAGAGATCAAACCGTACGCAGCAGATTGGGACAGAGAAGGAGTATTCCCTCTTGAGACAGTAAAGAAAGCAATGGAAATCGGATATCACTGCTTAGAGATTCCGGAAGAGTATGGCGGAAGCGGTATTGACTATGTAACAGTTGCAGCTGTTATGGAAGAATTTGCAAAATACGATCTTGGATTTGCAACGACTCTGATGGGAACCACACTGAGTTTAAAACCGGTTCTGATGCATGGAACACCGGAACAGAAAAAAATGTACGCAGACGTTATCGTAGGCGGCGGACTTGGTGCTTTTGCCCTGACAGAGGCTGATGCAGGATCTGATGCAGGTGCAACCAGAACAACTGCTGTAAAAGATGGTGATGAGTATGTCATCAACGGAACAAAATGTTTCATTACAAACAGTACCTATGCAGACATTTTTGTAGTATTTGCTTCTACAGACAGAGAAAAAGGAGTAAAAGGTATTTCCGCATTTATCGTAGAGCGTAACCGTGAAGGTTTCTCTGTAGATAAACATGAAGACAAAATGGGACTTCGTTCTTCTGATACAGCATCTCTCGTATTTGAGAATGTTCGTGTTCCGGCAGATCACTTACTTGGAAAAGAAGGCGAAGGATTCAAATATGCAATGCAGACATTAGACCTTGCACGTCCGTTCGTAGGCGCATCCGCAGTTGGTGTTGCTCAGCGTGCGGTAGATGAAGCAGGTGCTTATGCACAGCAGAGAAAATGCTTCGGTAAACCAATCGCAAAACTTCAGGCAATCGCATTCAAACTGGCAGATATGGAAATTGGTACAGAGACCGCACGTCAGATGGTTATCCATACACTTCAGCTTGCTGAGGCACATCAGCCGTACAGCAGAGAAGCAGCGATCGCAAAATGCTATGCCGGTGATGTTGCATTCAAGAATGCCGGTGAAGCAGTTCAGATTCTCGGTGGATATGGATACAGCCGTGAGTATCCGGTAGAGAAACTGTTACGTGATTCCAAGATCTTACAGATCTATGAGGGAACCAACGAGGTACAGAGAGTTGTTATCTCCGGTCAGGTATTAAACCGTTATAAATAAAGTGAAAAAACAATATTCTTTTCAGGATGTAAGAGACAGGCTGCCACATCGCCCCCCGATGTTAATGATAGACGGAATTCTGGAAGTGTCCGAAACGGAATGCAGAGCCTATAAGGAAATTTCTTTTGCGGAACCCTGCTTCCAGGGGCACTTCCCGGATCATCCGATCTTCCCGGGAGTACTTATGATTGAATCTATGGCTCAGGCATGTGCTCTTTGTCTGGCAGAAGAGAAAGAAGATGGACTGGCAATTTTTGCAGGAATCAAAGAAGCGAGGTTTTCGAAACCTGTGTATCCTGGCTGCAGAATGATACTGGAGGCTTATTTAAAAGAAAAGCAAAATAATTTTTATACGTTTGCGGCAAGGGCACTTGTGGATGAATGCGAAGTGTGCCATGCAGATCTTATCATTTGTAAAAAATAAAAAATGAATAGTAGGGGCTGTTGGAAAATTACGGAAATATTTTCCGGCAGCTCTTGTTTGCCATACGGGGGGAAAAAATGTTGAAG
>CAVCXB010000284.1:0-2059 GCA_963605535.1 Wujia chipingensis | reverse complement strand
TAATTAGAGATAATTACAAACAATACACAGGAAAGCCCCATGGTAAGAATCGTAGCAATGGTTCTTTTCGGATTGCCTGTCACATTTGCCATTGCCATGGAGAAAACGGTGACATCTTTTCTGCCTTTTCGTCTGCCCTGTTTTTGCGTTTTGGAGCCGTCAAGATACCGTGTCGCTTCGATGGGTGAAATCCGGGAAACAATTTTCATGGGTTTGCGCAGAGCCAAAACGACCGTAAGAAACGATACAAAAATGCAGATGAGCATAATTGTCAGTGAAAACAGAGGCACCTGATGGTTCTTGATTCCGGACGATACCAGATTTCCCTGCTCCACCAGCCAGTTGAAGCTGACTTTTGCAATCAGGAAACCAAACAGCAGCCCCAGCGGTATCGAAGGAACCGCCAGAAGAATGCCCTCACGAAAGATCAACTGCTTCATCTGCTTTCTGGTTGCACCCAGCGCCTTGATTTTTCCGTACTCCTGAACCTTCTGGGCGATCCCGACCTGGAAGATATTATAAATGACCACAACGGAAAACAGCACGATTCCGAGGATCAGGGTTCCACAAACCACAATCATTTCATAGCTCGGCTGCAATACCCACTGCAGGTAGAGGTCATTGATGATCACGTTTTTCTGGTCAATGCCGCAGGAATCCGCGATTTCTTTTATAACAGGCGCAACATTATTCATAGATACATTTGCAGAATCGCTCAAGGTAAAATAGATATTATATTGCCTGTCACCCTCCGCAACACGCTCATTATAAAAATCCTGCGAACCGAATACAACATAGGAAGCCTCGATGGTATATTCATCCCGGTCATATAAAATCCCGCTGACAGTAAATTCCACCGGTGCGTATTCCGACTGCATGCCGGAACGGTACTCCAATGTTACGGTGTCTCCGACCTTTACATCATGGTATCCCACTGCATCAAAGAAAGCGCGTCCTGCGGCAATTTCCTGCGCCTTTTCCGGATAGGTACCTTCCTTCAACACATATTCCTGATTATAGGGAAGCATTTTCCTGACCGTTTCATCCGCACTGACAAAGCCGCCATTTTCATTTCCTTTCAGGATGCCCTCCGTACACATGATGCCGATATCAGATATCTCAGCTCTGCGTTCCACTTCTTTTAATTGCGTACCATCTGCGGCGATAAACAGGCCGTAGTTGCTTCCGTATGAGCTTGCCGCCTGACTTTTCTGTAAACGAATTACCCCATTTCCCACAGTACTGATGATAACAAGCAGCATCGTGGTCAGACAGATTGCCATCATGATCAGTATACTTCTTGTCCTGTTCCTTTTGTCATTGCTATATGCAATCCTGCTTATTGTCTTCATCTGAAATCCACCACCTGTCCGTCCTCAATCACCAGAATACGGTCAGCGACCTGTGCAATTTCGTCATCATGGGTAATCATTACAATTGTCTGTCCATATTTTTTTGCTGTCATCTTAAGCAGAGCGATTACCTCATCACTGGTCTTAGAATCAAGATTGCCTGTCGGCTCATCTGCAAATATAATTTCCGGACGATTCACCAGTGCTCTTGCAATTGCTACTCTCTGCTGCTGTCCTCCGGATAACTGATTTGGCAGATTATAAATCCGGTTTTCAATCCCCAGAGTTGCAATAATATCATTTACATACGCTTCATCCACTTTTCTTCCATCCAGCCCCAGTGGCAGTACAATATTTTCCCAGACATTAACAGATGAAACCAGATTAAATGCCTGAAAAACAAATCCGATTTTTCTTCTGCGGAAAACAGCAAGGGCATCTTCCTTCATCCTGTATAAATCTTTCCCTGCTAAAGTAACACTGCCTTTTGTCGGGGTATCAAGCCCTCCAAGCATATGAAGTAATGTACTTTTACCGGAACCTGACTTTCCGACAATTGCGACAAATTCTCCCTGCTCAATCTGAATGTCCACCTGATTGACCGCTTTGACCTGATTCTCACCTGCGCCATAAAACTTACAAAGCTGCTTGGTTTCTAATATCACACTCATGTGTTGCCTCCTTTTCAATTCTGTAAAGCGTACCTT
>CAVCXB010000283.1:0-2114 GCA_963605535.1 Wujia chipingensis | reverse complement strand
GAACCTGCTTTTCAAAGGCTGCAATTCTGGCATCCTGGTCTTTGGCCATCTGCTTCTTCTTTGCCCCCGCCTCTTCTATAATCGAAGATGCAGCAGTTTCTACTTCACTTAATCTTTGAATAATCTGATTCATCTGCATGCCTCCTTTTTGCACATCCATTATAGTATGACGTGCTAAAATTGTCATTGGCGAATTGTTTTAAAAAAACAGAATGCACATTGTCATTTTTTTGTCAAATTTCCTTGTGTCTTCTTGTATTTTTGTCTGTTTTTATCTAGGTTTCCTTTTTCATATATTTGTTTATTTTTGTTTATTTTTGTTTACTTTTGATTGTTCTTGTTTGTTTCTGATTGTTTTTGGCGCGTTGACATTTTGGAAACTATCATATATACTTTCTCTATACTAATAGAAAGAGGGGTTGGAAGTTATGAAACATTTTGCTATTACAATTACCCGAACCTGCGGTGCCGGTGGTACTTCAATCGCCAAGATCCTTTCCGCTCATTACGGAATTGAATACTATGACCGTATGCTGCTTCGTCTGGCTGCCGGAAATAGTGGTATCAATGAAGCCGTTTTTGCCGCTGCTGATGAGGATACGAAAAAGAGTCCTCTGTTCAATGCCTTTAAGAAGGTATATAACGGCGAGCATATCCTGCCGGAAAAGAGCGAATACGCGACTAGCGATGACTTATTTGCTTATCAGGCAAAGGTTATGAAGGAGCTGATCAAAGAGAACTCTTTTATTGTGATCGGAAGAGGCGGAGATTATGTATTAAAGGATTATCCATATCTGGTTCGCGTCTTTGTTCATTCCCAGTATAAGGACTGTCTAGCTCACGAGATGGAGATCATGCAGTGCAGCGAGAAGGATGCCGCTGAGCGTATCACAAAGACCAACAAGTACAGAAGCGACTACTACAAGCATTTCACCGGAAAAGAATGGATGGATGCAAGAAACTATGATCTTGTTCTGGATACCAGCCGCTACACCTATCAGCAGTGCGCAGAGATGATCGAGGCGATCGTTGCAGCGCGCATGAAGGACTGAGAGGGCTGCCATGAGATTACGCAATGTCAGGGGCGCCCGCGAGGAAATGTTAGTAAATCCGTTTGTGATTCAGGAGCCGCAGCAGTACAAGGGACACGTTGCCGCTGAAATCTTTGGCAATTACCACCCGATCTTTATCGAGGTCGGCATGGGAAAAGGTCAGTTTATCACCTCTCTTGCCGCGCTTCATCCTGAGATCAACTATATTGGAATCGAGAAGTACTCTTCTGTCTTAATCCGCGCGATCGAAAAACAGGAGGAGCTTCAGCTTCCAAATTTAAAGTTTCTTCGCTTTGACGCTGAATATCTTCCAGATATCTTTGCGCCGGGAGAAATCGCCCACATCTACTTAAACTTCTCCGACCCGTGGCCGAAAGACCGTCATGCAAAGCGTCGCTTAACAAGCAGCCGCTTTTTGGCGCTATATGACCAGATCCTCGCGGGCGGCGGTGTCGTTGAGTTTAAGACGGACAATCAGCCATTATTTGACTTTAGCCTTGAATCCGTTCAGGAATCAGGCTGGACGCTTCTTATGCAGACACGCGATCTGCATCACAGCGCGTTTGCCGAGGGCAATATCATGACGGAGTACGAGGCAAAGTTTTCCGCTATGGGAAATCCGATCTATAAATTAGAAGCGGTGCACGACAAAAAAGAATAAGTCACTCATCCTACTCCTGCTGCATATTCTGTGGCAGGAGTATTTTTGTCTGGAGATTTCTATGCGCTGCCATCCGTTTCGCAAATTTATCATCCGCCACACCTGCTGCCCATTCTTTGACTGCACGCTCCTACATCTATACCGCTGCTTTCAAACTGCTGCCAAAGCCTGCGCGGACTGTCCTTTTGCCTGCTGCGGCGGAAAGAAGGGATGTGGAGGAAAAGGATGCAACGAAAAAGGGAAGGGAAAAAGCAAAGGCGTGGAAAAGAAAGACAATAGATGAAAAGGTAACTCTGTGTCCCGAAACTGTCGAAAATGTATGTTTAGTTACTGTTCACGGGTGGGTTAAAAACTCTTGTGGAAAGTAACGAAATTTAAATTTTTAATTAATCTCATATAAA
>CAVCXB010000282.1:0-2118 GCA_963605535.1 Wujia chipingensis | reverse complement strand
ACAGCCCCAAGGCACTCTTCGCTTTTCAATTCTCTGTTCTCGACAAGTTCCATTTGTTTCTCAAACGTCTCACCCTTATATTCCGAGCCGTGCTCTCCGGCAGGGTGATAGGTCGTGACAACGCCTTCTACCAATGTGCGGATCTCGTCCTCTTTTCCGGCATAAGCCGCTTCCATAAGCATCTGGATCTGCCCTAAGAATGTATCCGTATCGAACGGAATCGGGCTGCCGATATGGATCAGTTTGTTCGGCGTTGTGCGCAGCCCTTCCTCGCTCATCAGCTTTTCTTCATACAGTTTCTCGCCGGGGCGGAGTCCCGTATATTCAATTTTGATATCCACATCGGGACGCAATCCCGACAGTTTGATAAGATTTTGTGCAAGCGTGTCAATCTTCACGGGCGAACCCATATCCAGCACAAAGATTTCTCCGCCTTTTGCGTAGGTTCCAGCCTGAAGGACGAGGGACGCTGCTTCGGAAATCGTCATAAAATAGCGGATAATATCCGGATGCGTGACCGTCACGGGACCGCCTTTCGCTATTTGTTCCTTGAAGCGCGGCACGACAGAGCCGTTGCTGCCCAGCACATTGCCGAAGCGCACCGCCACAAACTCGGTCTTGGCGTTTTCTGCGCGTTTCGCAATGTCCCGCATACTGCCAACCTCGTCGCAATTGTGAACGTGAAGCGGCGGCAGCTCGTCCGCTTTTCCGTCGCGTATCTTGCAGTCGAACGACTGAATGATCATCTCGCACAGGCGTTTGGACGCGCCCATGATGTTTGTGGGATTGACCGCCTTATCGGTTGAGATAAGCACGAATCGCTTGCAACCGTTTGTCATTGCGGCATAGGCTGTTTTATATGTCCCGATTGCGTTATTTTTAATAGCTTCGCACGAACTGTCTTCCATAAGCGGAACGTGCTTGTGCGCCGCCGCGTGATAAACAACGTCGGGCTTGTACTTTTCAAAAACCTGATTGATTCTGCGGCTGTCGCGCACCGAACCAATGAGGACTTCCAAATTCAGCTTCGGATATTTGTCGCGGAGTTCTAACTGAATGGCATGAGCGTTGTTCTCGTAAATATCGAAGACGATAAGCTGCTTCGGGTCATGGGACGCAATCTGCCGGCAGAGCTCACTGCCGATGGAACCGCCGCCACCCGTGACAAGAATCGTTTTGCCCTTTATGAAGCCGTATATCTCCTGCATGTCAATCTTCGCAGGCTCGCGTCCAAGCAGATCCTCAATCGCAACATCCTTTAACTGACTTGCCGCAACATTCCCCGTCACAAACTGGTACATACCGGGAAGATTTTTCAGTGTGCAGCTTGTCTCCTCACAAATGCTGAGGATGTCCCGGCGTTCTTCAGCCGATGCACTCGGAATAGCAAGGAAAATCTTTTCAATCTTGTACTTTTCAACATTCAGCAGAATGTCCTCTCTGCCGCCCACAATCGGAACTCCGTCTATGTAACAGCCGCGCTTGCTCTTATCATCGTCGATGATGCAGCACACGCGGTCATTCACTTCCTTTGTGTTTTGGAGATCGCGCAAAATCATACGTCCCGCCGAACCGGCACCGATCAGCATAACACGGCTTCCTGCGCCGTCGTTCCGTCTCCATGACAGCCTGTTTCGCTCCAAGTGAATAAAACGATATGCAAAGCGCACGGCAAGTGAAAGCATAAATTGAATTATAATTCCGCCCACATAGTAGGCAACAGGCATACGCTTAAATATCACCGTGATTCCGACAGTATAGAAGATTCCGAGTATCAGCGACGCAACTGCCGTTCTCGCAAGCTCAGAAAAGCTTACATACTTCCAAACGCTTTGATACAACTTGAAAAGCCAAAATAAAAAAACACAGACACCCGCATAGATCGGCGCAAATTTGAGCCACGCCATAAAATAGTCTTGCGGTATCTGAGAATATTGACAATCAAACCGTATCCAAAGTGCGGCAAGGTATGCACCTGCCGACATAATGATGTCGTATATGACTAAAAGAATCGATGCTATATGAAATTTTTCAAACATTGAACGATTTTTAGAATCTATTGAAATGTCATATTTTTTTCGCATGTTTCTTCCCCTCATAAAACCAATTTATGTTTTT
>CAVCXB010000281.1:0-2118 GCA_963605535.1 Wujia chipingensis | reverse complement strand
TTGTCATAATTTTCCTCCTCTTGCAGCCTACGATCAGCAGCCAGACTTTTCTGGCGTCGGCATCTTTTTGGTTACCGTTCACACATATGGAACCCTGTGAACCATAAACTTTTGGGAAATACATCCACTTTCATAGTTTAACATGATATCGTGTCAAATGCAATCCCCTGATAAAAAAACACAAGAATCTCCTGCCAGGTTTTTCCCTGCTCCAACAGTCTGTATGCGGCATTTTGTGACAACCCAATCCCATGTCCGTTGCCGCCTCCACAAATCACATAGTCCGTCAGAGTTCCCTCTTTCATCACTGGAAGCAGACAAAAAAATGCACTTGGAAGATAATCGCCCTCGCTAAGCGACACAGTCTCCTCAGACTGATTCTGGTACGTGCGATTTGGCTCTCCGAGAAGCTTTCTCATGACAAGTTCTCCCGTCACCGTCACCTGACCAGCCTCATAATCCAGTAAAAGCCCCGACGCCATGCCGCCTGCAAAGCGCCCCGTCACCTGCACCGATTTAAGGGCCGATTCTGTAACGATCTCTAAACTGCCGCCTGTCACCTGAATACACTCGCTCTGCACGGCCGCCAGTTGGGCAAGCCGTGCTGCAAACAGCTCCTGAAGCATCACAAGCGAAATCTCACACCGCCACCGATACCACGCTAGTCCAGACTCAAGTCCCGGCGCATCCCAGTCCTGCAAGAAGGCAGATATGTTCTCCTCAATTGTCATATCCTGATCGGCCTGTCCCGTCAGATTTCGTGAAATTAGATAGGGCAATGACTGGTTGCCTGACCAGGCAAGGTTGTCCGATGTATAGCCACAGGACGTAGAAAAATAGTAAGGCACAATCGGCGCGCCATCACGCACCATAATCACCCCTGCTGTCTGTATGGCTCCCTGTGCAGAAACCTCCTGATACCCAGCACTGTTATACACCTGATAATCCACCGAATCGTCCACATAAGAGCCATACGCATCAATCGTCTTCTGGTGAAGGATGCGCTCATAGGCATATGTACGCGCACAGACCGCCTGCAGCTTGGCCGCCTCAATTCCATAAGAAGCAGGCATTTCACTCGGAACGACCTTGGAAACATAGGCTTCAAGCGGCAATTCATTTACAATGACAATTCGCTGATTTTCTAAATAGAGATCTAGCACCCCTTCATATTCATGACTGATGCCACGTCGCAGAATGCTGTCGATCGTGACAACACCGCTCTCCGAGGCTACCCGAATCGCCCCTTCCTGAAAGAACGGGTGCTGCGGTGTGATCGTCACACTCTGCCCTCCGGTAAAGATCTGCTCCTTTGTCCCCGACTGGATATGAAAGGTATCCGCGCAGGTGATCACCACCTGATCATGCTGATAAGAGGTGTTATCCGAGTTTTTCAGCTTCACACGCATCGAAAGCTGTGCCTGCGCCGACGTTGATATCGATTCACTGCTTTCGTTCGTTACCGTCTCTGCCACCGGTATCATCTGCGTCTGCACAACATTTTCTCCTTCTGGTGCACTTTGATTTGTCTTCGTGTCCGATGGATCGGATCCGTTTTCTTCGCATGCGGTCTCATCTGTCGCTCCTACCTGTGCCTCTGCCTGAGTCTCAGATTGCCTCTTTGGCTGTGTCTCTGACTGCATCATAGACAATGCAGTCTGTTCCCTTGCCGTCTGGACTGTATTGGCATCCCAGAGGGCATTCTTCCACAACACAAAAGCGGCAATCAAGATCTCTGCTGTCGCAATTGCCAGACAGATGATATGAACGCGCTTTACGCGAAAATTCTTCATGCGGACACCTCTTGTCTTGCTGCCTGAAAACAAAGAAGGCACTACCGCAGATCACTTCTGCTGTAATGCCTTCGTACTTTTTTGAAATTTTCTCTTTTGTATGATATCCCAGAGTGCCGTCCCTGCCCATTTGACGCCTAGCTAACGCTAGGTGGGCAACCGCAACCAGACTTCTGCCTTCCACTGCATAACGGAGGCCTGACATCCACCTGGCAATATAGGAATCCCGTATTAAGTCATGTAGGTTCAAATAAAAGCAAGACTTCGTACACCCCAGGATCTGATATTAGTATAACACATTTTCCGAAAAAATCAAGTAAACATT
>CAVCXB010000280.1:0-2140 GCA_963605535.1 Wujia chipingensis | reverse complement strand
TAATTGCAGATGTCGGTCTCTGTGTTTCTTCTTTATCTTCATCCTCATATGTGACGATCTGCCTCTCCGGATGATTCCTCTTGCTTTTCTCCATGCATGCTCTTAGGACTCTTGAACCATGATCCTTCGGCATTTCTTCCTCCTTCTGCTTTTTAAAGCCTTCCTTCCTGACCTTGTTACGTAAACCGTAATCGATGTCTTCTCCTACCTTGAAAGGTTTTGCCTTGCTGTCGCCGAAGTCCTTGTGGTGAACTTTCTGAACCTCATCCTTTGTGTAGTCATAGTAGACATCAACCTTGAACCCTCTGAGGTTGTAGTTCTCGACTTCGTAGAGCTTACCGTATAAAGAGAAGGTACCGTCCTTATGTACCTTACGTGTCGACTTCTGAAGAAACGCATCATCTAGATCTTCTTTGCTGACAAAATTAAGAGGTGTATTCGCACTGTCGCTCTCGAACATCTCAAGAGGAGTTTTAGTACCGTTTTCCAGCGCAGAATGATTATGCTCTTGATGTTTCACCTCTTCCCATGCTATATAATGAATATTGAGGTCTTCTAAGGATTTGAACCCTTCTAATTGAGCTTCTGCTACAAAACTTGAGACATCTTTGTTGAATCTCTCAATTTTTCCTTTCACATTTGCAGCCCTTGGCGGGCAATAACGTATTACAATTCCAAGTCTGAGACATGTATCTTTCAAGATCTTTGCTATGTACTGTGAGCCATTGTCGCAGAGAAGTTTAACAGGCTTTCCATACGTCTCTATCATCTTTCGAAAGCTCTTGTGTACGTCGAATGCCGTCTGACTTGAGTAGAGAGCACCGCCGAGAATATAACGTGAATAGTCATCTATCCAGACAAGGAGGTATGTTCGTACTTTTTTGCCGTTTATCACCAGTACCGGCCCGTATTTCACATCGGCCTGGACCACCTGCATCCTATGTCTTTTCGCAAATCTGAATACAGCTGTGTCAGATGCAAATGTTCTGTCTGCTATCTGTTTCTTTCCCCAGCCAGCTTCCTGCAGATTTCGCTGTAATGTTGAACGCTTTACTGACCCTTTTTCTATGAAGCCCTCAACTTCGAGAGTTGTTATTATGTCTTCAACGCTCCGAGAAGGCAGTTCTTTCAGCATTTTTATAGCTTCGTCTATTACTACTTCCGGAATTACTCTGTTTTCGATCCTTACCTGTTCTTTCGGGAGAAGCGCATTGTAGCCACCTTTGGTATATTTCATGTAATACCGGTGCACAGTCTTTACGCTGAGGCCTTTATCCTTAGCTATCTGCTTCTTTTTTGCTGATCTTTCCCACTTTTCCAGGTGTGGATCGAGAAGAGGTGCAATGATTTCCATCTTCCGTCTGGCTTCTTCCTGCCTTTTTTCTTCTTCCATCTGGCATTTTCCTCCATGTTCGAAGAAGTTTACCCCGCTAGAAAGAGACAGTGTGCCGAACTCGGTGGGTCATTGCATGAAGACCTTCGGAAGTGAACTCTCCCATTATCGTTCCCAGCCAGAATGGCGGTAGTAGTTTCTGCAGTATGTAGGCCAGTGTCGTTCCCGTTGCGTCGCTTAGTGAGCTTTCTTTTCTTCCCCACCGTTCCAACCCAAGTGCTTTGCTTTTTAATTCCTTCCAGTTCGCTTTCCACCAGGCCAGCCATCGCCTTATGGTGCTCGTCGATGCCGATGTGCACTGCCCGCACTCATTACATACGACGGATGCTACCTCTTCAGTGGGGTAATGTTTGTAGGGCATCAGAAAGTCTGGGATGAGCCTATGCAGCTCTCCTTTCTTATTATAGACACGTGGTATATAAACATATACGTAGTCCCGTCCTTTAAGCTGCTCTTCATACATTTTCAGTTCTTCCGGTATGAATTCTCCGATGCGCATCCTGCGTACGACATAGTCATGAAGCTTCAACCCTCGTATCAGGAGAAAATCGGCACTGGCCTTGACTACAAACACTGATTTTCAGTATTGAACTTTACGTCGTATTTACTTATGATTTTCATATAGGTTATGGGTGTCCTAAACAGCTCTCGAAGGTGCGTATTCAGAACTCCCAGCCTCCTTTTTTTTAAGATTTCCTCTCAACTATAACAAAGAACAAGAAATGCTCAAAGATATGTGCATAAAAA
>CAVCXB010000279.1:0-2181 GCA_963605535.1 Wujia chipingensis | reverse complement strand
CAAAATCTTTATTCAGGGTGACAATAATGCTGCCCTCTTTTATTGTATAGTTCTTGGTGTCAAGTTCCTTGCCGTCAAGTTCTACACGAATGAAATCAGTAAATGCCGCATCGGAACGGAAAGTCATATCCTTCATTTGCTCTTTGCTTACAACTGAATTATTGCCTTCGATAATTACCGGCGGAAGCTTAGCAATGGTTTCTTCCTCTGTTCTATTGCAGCGTTTGCAGGTAAAGATCTTTGTACCTTCAGCAGCAGCGGTAGCTTCTTTTATTACCTTGCCTTCATCCCAATCGTGTCCGAGTGCCGGAATTTCTTCACTGTCTTCTTTATGGCAACGTGAGCAGGTTCCTACTTTTTCACCCTTCTCTGTACAGGTAGGTTCTTTTGTTACCTTAGCATCTGACAGGTCGTGACCGAGTTTTTCGATTATTTCTTCGTAAGTATGACTACTGTCGTGCGTACATACATAAACTTTCTTTCCATCTTCCTCGCAGGTGGCAGAAACAGTAGAGGAAAGTTTGTAGTCATGTCCAAGCGCACTGCCGGTATCTGCCACTGTGTCAGTAACATCACAACGATCACACTTTGCAGTCTTTGTGCCATCTTCAGTACAAGTGGCATTTCCGTCGCTTATATAGTTGGTAAAGCTATGGCCGAGAGCTGCAACATCTCTTGTTTCGGTGTGAGTTGCGTCGTTCTTGCAAGTGCGGGTTTCAACTCCCTTTTCTGTGCAGGTAGGTGCTGTGGTTTCTTTCCATTCACCCCAATTGTGACCGAGTGCGTCAATCTTCTCTGTTCTTACTTCCTCTTTGCAACGAGTGCAGTAGAATGTTCTTACACCCTCGTTTTCGCAGGTCGGCTTAGTTGTTACTTCGCCCTCGCCCTCGTTATGACCGAGAGGCTTGGTGCTTTCTGTCTTTGTTTCGTCACAAGCCGAGCACTTCCAAACGATTTGACCGCCTTCGGTGCAGGTAGCGGGTTTCTCTTCAACCTTTACGGTAAAGTTGTGTTCACCCTTCGGTATGGTAGTAGTTTTGATAGTTTCGCCGCAGGAGTCGCAAATGGTTGCTTCTGAGCCGTTTTCTTTACAGGTTGCGGGAACAACTACTTCGTCATGTGTGTTTGTATGTTTGCAAGTAAACTCAATCGGTCCCGTTGTCCAATCTATTTCTTTAGTCATCGGGTCTTCACTGGAGAATTCTTCTTTTTCAAGTTTGAATGTATCCGCGGTACAGAGCTTGCCTTCGGCAATATCGAACATTGCTACGGCAATGACACCGTCGTTTTCAATCGGGTCCATTCCGGCAAAGTTAACTATGTATCTGCCGGGCTTATTGGGGTTTATATTGCCCAATGAACCGAAATTCTTATCGATCTTAGTGCTCGATCCTTCGGAATTAAATGTAAGGGCATCGGAATCATATGTCATGGTTACGTTACCGCCGGCAAGTTTACCTGCGCCGTTTACGGACTCGATAACCAGCTTAACCTTTCTTCCTTCTACAGTAACGGTCTTTTTCCAATATACCTTAGTAGGATCGAACGGTTTTAAAGCATCAATTTCTTCTGTTTTTGTTGTCTCGCAGCGTTTGCAAGTAAAGGTTTTAACGCCTTTTGATTCGGCGGTCGGTTCGGTGGTTACCGTACCGTCGTCCCAATCGTGGCCGAGCGCGGGAATAGCAACTCTTGATAATTCCTTTTTGCAAACTTCACATTTGGTAACCAATTCGCCGGGATCGGTGCAAGTGGGTTTTGTAACTTCGGTTCCTTTGTCCGGAACGTGACCTGCAGCAGGAACCTCTTCGGTTTTTGTTTCCTGGCAACGTGAGCAAGTAAAGGTCTTAACACCTTTTTTTTCACAGGTCGGTTCGGTGGTTACCTTACCGTCATCCCAATCGTGACCGAGTTTGCCGATAGTTTCTTCGCTTACATTGCCGCAGTCGCTGCATGTAACGGTTTTAACGCCGGCATTTTCGCAGGTAGCCGTAACACTTTCGACAGTGTCTTTATGCAGACAAGTAAACTCAATCGGTCCCGTTGTCCAATCTATTTCTTTAGTCATCGGGTCTTCACTGGAGAATTCTTCTTTTTCAAGTTTGAATGTATCCGCGGTACAGAGCTTGCCTTCGGCAATATCGAACATTGCTACGGCAATGACACCGTCGTTTTCAATCGGGT
>CAVCXB010000278.1:0-2183 GCA_963605535.1 Wujia chipingensis | reverse complement strand
CATTCATCCCCGCCCGACTACGTCGGACGAGGTTTTCTGCGGAAAAAAGGATAAATTCCCATAAGAATGCCGCAAACGCTTAAAAGAAGAATCTTGGCATTGTCAACTGCCTCCAACAGATTTAATTTTCCTGCCAATTCCTTTGCGCCAAAGGGTGAGACTACATGAATGGTTTTTCGTCCAGCCAGCTGACTGCATTGTGAATCTCCATTCCCTCAATCTGGCTGTAAATCCCATCTTTGATTCCAAGGATACAAAATTTTATCAATATAACGATTTTTTTTGCAGTTTGCACAAAATCATTTACAAAACTCACTGCAGTCCCAAATCTGTGCGCCTAATGCCTCGTAGAACTCACGCTCATGACAAACCATCAGAATACTTCCCTTATATTCTTTCAATGCAGTAAGCAGAGAATCCTTCGCATCAGCATCGAGATGGTTGGTCGGCTCATCGAGGATCAGCACATTGCTCTGGCGGTTCATCAGCTTGCACAGACGTACCTTTGCCTGCTCACCACCGGAGAGGACACGCACCTGACTCTCGATATGCTTTGTCGTCAGACCACACTTTGCAAGCGCAGAACGCACTTCGTACTGATTCCATGACGGAAACTCCTGCCAGATCTCTTCCAGACAGGTACGGCCGTTGTCTCCACTTGTCTCCTGCTCAAAATAACCAATTTCCAGATAATCACCCTGATGAACGGTTCCGCTGTATGGCTTGATCAATCCCAGAAGGCTCTTTAACAGAGTGGTCTTTCCGATACCGTTTGCACCGACCATAACAATGCGATTTCCACGCTCCATAACAAGGTCAAGCGGCTTTGTGAGCGATCTGTCATAACCGATTTCAAGCTGCTCAGTCGTAAATAAGAAGCGTCCCGGCGCACGACCATACAAAAAGCGAAACTCTGGCTTTGGCTTCTCTGCTGCTAACTCAATAACCTCCATGCGGTCAAGCTTTTTCTGACGGGACATTGCCATATTTCTTGTGGCAACTCTTGCCTTATTTCTGGCAACAAAGTCCTTTAACTGCGCAATCTCCTGCTGCTGACGATTGTAAGCAGCCTCGATCTGTGCCTTCTGTACTGCATGAACCTCCTTAAAGTGGTCATAATCGCCCACATAGCGGTCAAGCTTCTGATTCTCCATGTTGTAGATCAGATTGACAACGCTGTTTAAGAATGGAATATCGTGGGAGATCAGGATAAACGCATTCTCATACTCCTGCAAATAGCGGCGCAGCCAGTCGATATGCTTCTCATCCAGATAATTCGTCGGCTCGTCAAGAAGAAGGATATCCGGCTTCTCCAAAAGAAGCTTTGCTAAAAGCACTCTCGTTCTCTGACCTCCGGAAAGCTCGGTCACATCACGCTCTAAGCCGAGTGCATCCAGCTCAAATGCTCTGGCTACCTCCTCTACCTTTGCATCGATCATATAAAAATCGTGCATCGTAAGAAGATCTTGAATGGTACCCATCTCCTCCATCATGACAACTAAATCATCCTCAGATGCATCTGCCATCTCCTCACAGATCTGATTCATGCGTGCTTCCATGTCAAACAAGAAGCTAAAGGCATTTTTCAGCACGTCACGGATGGTCTGACCCGACTCCAGCACCGCATGCTGATCCAGATAACCAACGCGCACATTCTTTGCCCATTCAATCTTTCCTTCGTCCGGCATGAGCTTATTTGTGATGATGCTCATGAAGGTAGATTTTCCCTCTCCATTGGCACCAACCAGACCGATGTGCTCTCCCTTTAATAAGCGAAAGGACACATCTGTAAAAATCGCTCTGTCTCCAAATCCGTGAGACAAGTGTTCTACATTTAAAATACTCATAAAATTCCCTTGTTCTTTCTATATTCAATTGTTGTTAAACAGACTCTCCGCATAGTACACGGTCTGCATCGCGTCCTTACCATAGTAGTCCGCACCGATCATGTCCGCATACTCTTTCGTGAGCACGGCACCGCCGACTACGATCTTGCACCATGGAGCCGCTGCCCGTACCTGACGAATGGTCTCTTCCATGTTGACAACCGTGGTGGTCATCAGTGCGCTTAAGCCTAAAAGCGGCGCATGTGTCTCGACTACCTTGTCTACTACGGTCTCCGGCGGCACATCCTTTCCCAGGTCGATGACATCATATCCGTAATTTTCCAGCAAAACGCGCAC
>CAVCXB010000277.1:0-2185 GCA_963605535.1 Wujia chipingensis | reverse complement strand
AAGGACAGGAATCCATTTATGAAGAAAAATATATTAAACGAACTGGGAAAGCGAGTCGTCTTTTTTGACGGCGGTATGGGTACGCTGCTGCAGGCACGCGGTCTTGAAGCAGGTGAACTGCCGGAGAACTGGAATTTGGAGCATCCCGATATTATAAGAGAGCTGCACCGCGATTATTTAAATGCGGGAGCAGATATCATTCTGGCAAACACTTTTGGCGCAAACTCACTGAAGTTTCCAGACAATCTGGAAGAGATTGTAACAACAGGTGTACAGAATGCGAAAAAGGCAGTCGAGGAGACCGGAGGGAACGGATACGTTGCACTTGACGTCGGACCGACCGGAAAGCTGTTAAAGCCACTTGGCACACTCGATTTTGAGGACGCTGTGTCAGTCTTTGCCAGAACCATCAAGGCAGGAGTCGCAGCGGGAGCAGATTTGATTCTCATCGAGACAATGAGCGATACTTACGAGTTAAAGGCAGCGGTACTTGCCGCAAAGGAAAACAGCGATCTGCCGATTATGGCAACTGTTATCTTTGGAGAAAACGGAAAGATGCTGACAGGAGCCACACCGGAAGCGGTAACAGCACTGCTTGAGGGTCTTGGCGTGGATGCGTTTGGTATGAACTGTGGCCTTGGACCAAAGCAGATGAAACCATTCTTTGAGCGTCTTGCGGCAACGGCATCCATCCCGTTAATCGTCAATCCGAACGCCGGACTTCCGAGAAGTGAGAATGGAAAGACCGTATTTGATGTCGATCCGGCTGAGTTTGCAGAGGATATGAAAGCATTTGCCACAGGCGGCGCATGGCTGCTCGGAGGCTGCTGCGGTACGACACCGGCGCACATCAAGGCACTGGTTGAAGCATGTAAGGATATCGTACCAAAGCCGCTTGTGGACAAGGATCTGACACTTGTATCTTCTTATTCTCATGCAGTTGAGTTGGGAAAGATGCCAATGTTAATCGGTGAGCGTATTAACCCGACTGGAAAATCCAAATTTAAGCAGGCACTTCGCGATCGAAACATGGAGTACATCCTCGAGATGGGTGTAAAGCAGACCGATGCAGGCGCACAGATTCTTGATGTCAATGTCGGACTGCCGGAGATTGACGAGCCCGCACTGATGAAGGAGACCGTTTACCAGCTACAGAGCATCCTCGATGCACCGCTTCAGATTGATACAACCAACATGGAGGCGATGGAGCAGGCACTTCGTATCTACAACGGAAAGCCGATGATCAATTCCGTAAACGGAAAGCAGGAGATCATGAAGCAGGTCTTCCCGTTAGCCAAAAAGTATGGCGGTGTCGTAGTCGGACTGGCACTCGATGAGGATGGCATTCCGGACACCGTAGAGGGCCGTCTGGCAATCGCAGAAAAGATTTATCAGACAGGCGAGAGCTATGGAATTGCCAGAAAGAATATCGTAATTGATGCATTGACCATGACGATGAGTACTGACAGCAACTCTGCGAACGTCACACTTGAGACGGTGCGCCGTATCAAGGCACAGGGCGGACGTACCGTGCTTGGCGTATCCAACATTTCCTTTGGTCTGCCGCAGCGCGAAATCATCACCTCTGCATTTTTTACCATGGCAATGCAGGCAGGTCTTTCCGCCGGAATCGTAAATCCGAATTCACAGGCGATGATGCAGGCATACGATACCTTCCGTGTACTTGGCGGATACGATGAGCAGTGTATGTCCTATGTTGAGAAGTATTCGGCGATGAGGGTGGTATCGACAACTGTAAAGGCAGGCGCAGCAACCGATAAGTCTACAGCACCAGCAGCGGGAGGCGCATCAGGCGGTATGGATTTAAAGACTTGTATCATCAAGGGTCTTAAAGATCCGGCCTACAAGGTGACAAAGAAGATGCTTGAAGAAAAGGAACCGCTTGAGATCATCAATACCGAGCTTGTTCCGGCACTTGACACCGTAGGAAAGGGCTTCGAGAAGGGCACGATGTTCTTGCCGCAGCTTTTGATGAGTGCAGAGGCTGCAAAGGCTGGTTTTGCTGCCGTAAAGGAATTTATGGAGGCAAAGGGCAGCAACCAGGAGAAGAAGGGTACGATTGTAATCGCAACCGTTAAGGGCGATATTCACGATATCGGTAAGAATATCGTGCGCGTTTTGCTGGAAAATTACGGATATGATGTCATCGACCTGGGAAAGGATG
>CAVCXB010000276.1:0-2198 GCA_963605535.1 Wujia chipingensis | reverse complement strand
GACCTGCATCTCTTTCTTCCTTTGTAAAACGATTCTTAAACAGGATGGTTGCCAGTGCGATTGCACACGGTGGAACCATACCACCGATCATAACAGCTGCCATGATATCGTAGTTTCCTGCGGCGATTGCTGCAGTACCAAATACATATGCTGCCTTGTTGAACGGGCCGCCCATGTCGATTGCCATCATACCTGCAAGAATAAATCCTAATAACAGCTTACTGGAACCACTCATGCTTGTCAAGCCACTATTCAGTGCCGTGTTCACAGCGCCCATGACAGGTTCAATTACAAAGTTCATCAAAAGTCCCATCGCCAAAATTCCGACTACCGGGTAAATCAAAACAGGTGCGATCTTTTCAAGTGCCTCGGGCAGCTTATCGCAGACCTTCTTGAGTCCAAGGATGATGTAGCCTGCTGCAAAACCAGCAACGAGTGCGCCTAAGAAACCAGACTTTCCGCTGTATGCGATCATACCGCCGACAAAACCAACTGCCAGTCCAGGTCGATCTGCGATTGCCATCGCGATGAAGCCTGCCAGTACCGGGAGCATAAAGGAAAATGCCGTGTTACCGATGCTCTTTAACATTGCAGCCGCCGGAGTGATGGTTCCGAATGCGGCACGCTCCTCTGCG
This sequence comes from Wujia chipingensis, assembly GCA_963605535.1. Classification (GTDB taxonomy): domain Bacteria; phylum Bacillota; class Clostridia; order Lachnospirales; family Lachnospiraceae; genus Anthropogastromicrobium; species Anthropogastromicrobium chipingensis_A. Next base: position 1,563 of record CAVCXB010000276.1, on the reverse strand, counting down.
GTTAAAGATGCCATATCGACGCCAAATCCATCAATCAAAAAGGCAAGTGCAATCAAAATTCCACCGCCGACAACGAACGGAAGCATATGAGAAACGCCGTTCATCAGCTGCATGTAAATGCGGTGGCCGATGCTTCCGCTGTTCTTGGAAGCGGCACTGCTAGAAGACTCGCCAGCACCAGATGCGTGGTAAACCGGAACGTCACCATTCATGGCACGGTCTAACAGTTCCTCTGCCTTGCTGATTCCGTCGGATACCTGACACTCAATGACCTTCTTACCATTGAAACGCTCCATCGGAACCTTAGTATCTGCTGCTACTACGATGCAATCTGCCTCGTCGATCTCGGCCTGTGTCAGCACATTTTTTGCACCGCCCGATCCTCGTGTCTCGATCTTGATGCGGCATCCAATCTTTTTCGCTGCCTTCTCAAGACCTTCCGCTGCCATGTAAGTGTGGGCAATTCCAGTCGGACATGCGGTAACGGCTAAGATCTTCTTTACCGGTGCTGCCGTCTCAGACGGAGTATCATCGGAAATGCTTGTCTGCTCCAGACGCTCGTCGATACTTGCCTTTTCCTCATCTGCCTGATCAATAATGCTTAAGAATTCGTCTACGCTCTTTGCATTGCGAAGATTCTCGGTGAACTCCTCATCCATCAGCATAACGGACAGCTTGCTGAGCACATCCAAATGTACGTTGTCCTTTGTGTTCGGGGCTGCGATCAAAAACAATAAGGTGACTGGCTCGCCGTCAAGTGAATCAAACTCAACGCCGTTTTTGATGACCATCGCTGCCAGACCCGGCTTGCTTACGGCATCGCATTTTCCGTGTGGGATCGCTATTCCCTCACCGATTCCGGTAGTGCTTTCTTCTTCTCTTGCATAAACCTGCTTGCGGTATGCTTCTTCGTTATTGATCTTGCCGCTCTTTACCATCAGCGCCACTGCCTGATCGAGTGCTTCGCTTTTGGTCTGCGGTGATGATGTCAGCGATATGCTTCGTGCATCAAGCAAATCTGTGATTCTCATATCAATACCTCTGCCTTTCTCATTTTTTCGTTTATTAAATATTGAAATGCTATTGAAATACGATTGTAACGATTCAAACCCCATTCGCAAATTTGCCTCTGCGAGGCTTTCTTTTTTTCATGTGGTTATTTCTCGCTCATAACCTCTACCTGACTATAAACTTTCGCAATCATTTCCTTCTCTGCCAGATATTCGGAAAATGCACTTGCACTTCCACAGGCAACGCCCATGCGAAATGCTTCTTTGTAATCATGTGATTTCAACCAACCAGCTAAGAAACCAGCCACCATGGAATCACCTGCGCCTACTCCGTTAATGAGTGTTCCCTTCGGTGCCTCTGCCATGAACACGCTTCCATCCTCACTTACGAGTACGGCTCCTTCTCCTGCCATGGAAATCAGAACATTTCGTGCTCCCTTTTCCTGAAGCTTCTTTGCATATGGAACAACAGACTCTCTTGTGGAAAGTGTTACACCAAAAATCTCACCCAGCTCGTGATTGTTTGGCTTGATGACGAATGGATGATATTCAA
>CAVCXB010000275.1:0-2215 GCA_963605535.1 Wujia chipingensis | reverse complement strand
AGTGCCTGGGTAAGTTTTTCATTCACGGTATGCATTGCGGCGGTTTCTTCAACCCACGACCAAAAGGCATCAAGGATCGGCTGGGAGGCTTCCTGACGCTTCTGTTTTTTCTCTTCATATGGAAGATCTTTGATATCATCTTCAACTTTAAAGAGCAGGTTGATATATTCTCTTCCCTCAGCACCTTTGGAACCGGGGATTTCTTTTCCTTTTGCATCCAGAGGGATGCTGTCTATCATGTAGCGCCTTGCGTGCGACCAGCAAAGTGCCCTTTTTACATCCGGGACTTTATTATAACCGGCATAGGCATCTGTGATCAGGCATCCTTTATAGCCATCCAGCAGCTTTTTCGCATTTTCGCCACTTCGGCTGCGCGAATAATAAAAGAACGCTGCCTGAATATTTTCACTTGCCGCACTGCGCATCACCCACATAAAGGATTCGCTGCCGGGAAGTTTACCATCTTCCTTATTGCACTGGATCCGGGTTTCATCCATATGGAGCATCTCACATTCCAGCAGCTTTTCGTGGATTCTCCAATAAACCGGTTCAAGCCATTCCTGGCTGCACCGGATCACCCAGTTAGCCATATTGCTCCGGGACAGCACCAGTCCAAGGCGGTACCAATCCTTTTCCTGTCTGGACAATGGCAGCCCTAATGCAAACTTCTGGTACATTACCTGTGCGATCAGGGATGGTGTGGAAATAGAATGCGCCAATGGAGGTACCGGCACAGCCGCCTTCTGGAAATGGCATTTTTCATTAGGGCTGTCTTTTTCACCACAGTTTACACATTTGGCGACTTGCCGGACAACCTGTTTGACAATCAGTTTCGCTGGCTGGAATTCTACTTCTGTACGTACAACCTGTTTCCCTGTGACTTTCATTTCACCACCACAGATGCTGCATTTTTCCTCTGCCGGGATGACATATTCCTCAACTTCCTGCGGAATACCTGCAAGCATTTCTTCGCGCACACCTGGCTGGCGTGCCGTCCGGGTATGGGGCTTTACTGTTATTTTCTTTTTGGAAAGGTTTAACTGCTTCGCCAGTTCCTGGACAGACTCAAACAACGACAACTGGCCATCCACCTGAGTGATTTCAGTGGATGGTCCAAATAACTTTTTCCTGGCATGGAGCAATGCCTGGATCATGTTGTCAATCTGGATATTTTGTTTGCGGATTGTCTCATCACGCTCTGCAATGAACTTTTTGCTTTCCGTCAGTTCCTGCTCCAGTTTTTCCGCAAGAACTCTTAACCTCAATAATTCTGCCTGCTCAGTCATGCCATTTTTCCTCGTGTTCTGATGGGAATATTGTACCATTTTTTGCGGTTTTTTTCCACCTTTTCAAGGTGTTTTATTCCCTAAAAAATGCTGAATTTATAAGCTTTTCAGTCTCTTTTCAGGGCATTGTCACGGCTGTCAGAAACAGCTGCTTTCATGATTGATTTTCACCTGATGATGTGCTTTTTTCTGCTCGATTTCCAACCCCTGGAGGAGCCATTCAACCTGTTGAAAAGAAATTTCTTTCACTTCATCCGGGATTCTTGGCCACTGGAATTTCATGTCATCCAGCAACTTTTTTGTTGCCAGGACAAAACCGTTCTGGTCATATCTCAGGACTTTTATGGAATCTCTTTTCCTGTTACAAAAGATAAACACATAGTCACCATTGTATGGGTCCAATTTAAAACTCAAAGTAACAGCCGAGACCAACCCAGGGATTTGCTTGCGAAAATCAGTACAGCCACAGGCAAGGAAGATCCGTGTGGCTCCTTCGGCGATACGCTTCATCATAATCTTTTTAGTGTCTGCAGAAGTTTCAAAAGCGTATCAGTCTGAAAGCCATCAGGTATATAAAGTTTCATTCCCTGAAAATAGATCATCAGCCTGTTATCGGCGGCAGTATTAACTCTGCCCTGAGGATAAGAAATGGTCGCAGAATGAAGAACTTCTCCAAACGTTGTAACCGTCTCCTGGTTTGCTCTTGCCATAAACGTACCTCCTTGATTTTTGATTTGATACTCACACTATATCAAGGATGAACTGGCAAGTCACTACGCCATGTTTTGAGGCACTTACGGACATTCGCCATATGAGCGAGGATGAGCTTCTGGATATGGATTATTTCCTACATGAATTCGACGATGATGATGACGATTTTGGTGCAGAAGGTTTTTATATCTTCTAATTCAAAACCGTCTCATTAGCAT
>CAVCXB010000274.1:0-2216 GCA_963605535.1 Wujia chipingensis | reverse complement strand
CATTGAAGGAGCCGGTATGTTAGCAGATATCTCAAATGTTGATGCTATTTACATTGTCTGCGGAAGAACGGATATGCGTAAATCCATTGATGGATTATGTGCGATCATCCAGGACCAGTTTTCCATGGAAATCGATCATGCGCTTTATCTGTTCTGCGGACGGAAATGCGACCGGATCAAAGCCATCTTAAAAGAACCGGATGGGATCGTCATGATCTACAAACGTCTGACAGCCCAGGGTTCTTACCGGTGGCCACGGAATAAATCGGAAGTACGCAACCTTACATGGCGGGAATTCGACTGGCTGATGTCAGGCATTGATATCGAACAGCCGAAAGCAATAAAAACCAGCTGAGTTATGTACAAAAAGGTGCACAGAAAAATGATGATTATCCCTTTATTTTCGGCACTTTTCAAGCCTTTTGAACCGCTGTTTTTCTGGGCTTTTCCCCTGTTTTCTGGTATAATGGAACTAGCAAAAACAGGGAGGAAAATGCAGTGTCAGACAGTTCCAAAGATCTTCAGCTCCGGGAGTTGAAGGACATGATCAACGATCTGAGAAAAATGATAAAAACGCTTCAGGAAACTGTTGATGCCGCAAACAAACGGGAAGAAGCACTTATGCAGGAACGGGATAATCTCAAGGCAGAGATCGACCTGCTCCGTAAAAAGATCTTTGGTTCTTCCAGTGAGAAAACTCCTGCTGATTTTCCGGGACAGCTGAATCTTTTTAATGAAGCTGAAAAGGAACAGGACACGGCTGCCGCAGAGGCGGAAGAAACGGACGCTGTCTTTCCACCCAAGAAGCGGAAATCCCGGGCAACAGATGCAGAGCGTTTCAAAGGTATTCCTGTTACCAGGGAATATCTGGATCTTCCGGAAGAAGAAAAGGTCTGCCCTGTATGCAATACACCACTGATAAAGATCGGTGAGGAATTCGTCCGGCGTGAACTGGTATTTATTCCTGCAAAGGTAAAAGTTGTGGAATACTACAGCATTAACTACACCTGCCCGGAATGCAGCAAACATGATATCCCGGTTATCAAAAAAGGAAAGGACGGAAAGCCGCACATGCTTTATGGCATGGCATCTGCCGGTACTGTTGCCTGGGTGATGTATCAGAAGTTCTGCAACAGCCTGCCTTATTACCGTCAGGAAAAAGACTGGAAACAATACGGAGCTGCAATCACCAGGGCAACGATGGCCAACTGGGTGATCCGGAATTCGGAAGCGTATTTCCGTCCGATGTATGAATTCTTTCACCGGAAGCTTCTGAAAAGAGGCTTTGCGATGGCAGACGAAACACCGCTCCAGGTATTGAATGAGCCGGGACGCCGCGCACAGACAAAGTCTTACATGTGGCTTTTCCGCAGCGGGGAAGACGGTGAACCGCCGATCATCCTCTATAAATATGCGGAAACAAGAGCCGGGGATAACGCAGTGGAATTCCTTGACGGGTTCAAAGGTTATCTGATGTGTGACGGTTACAGCGGATACAATAAAGTCCCGGATGCAAAACGGACTGCCTGCTGGGCACATGTCAGAAGATATCTGACGGATGCGATCCCAAAAGGCAGGCAGCTTGATTATGCCCAGCCAGCTGTGCAGGGTGTATTCTATATCAATCAGCTCTTCCATCTGGAAGATGCGATCAAAGCGAAAAATACTTCCTTCGATGCTATCAAAAAGGCCCGTCTTAAGAAAGAGCCGCCGATAGTAGAAGGCTTTTTGTCGTGGGTTGACCAGCAGACTCCTGTCCGTGGTTCCAGAATGGACAAAGCCATCACATATATCCAGAACCGCCGTTCAGATCTGACAACCTATCTGGAAGATGGACGCTGCAGCTTTTCCAATAACCTCAGTGAAAATGCGATCCGCCCATTTACCGTAGGCCGCAAAAACTGGCTGTTTTGTGATACTCCGGATGGAGCCCAGGCCAGTGCCATGGTTTACACAATGGTGGAAATGGCAAAGGCAAATGGAGTAAACGTCTATCATTACTTAACCTATCTATTAGAAAAAATGCCAAATGATAGTTTGAATGATGAGGAATTAGAACTCCTTGCCCCATGGAATGAGTCTGTTAAATTAGAGATCCAGAAACGTGCCGATAATGCGAATAACTAATCGTTCATATGTGAATTGCCAAGATACTCCGGTTACTGTAAAGTAGCTGGAGATTTTTTCTGACTATGGCTAAAAATTAAGCGCTTACT
>CAVCXB010000273.1:0-2224 GCA_963605535.1 Wujia chipingensis | reverse complement strand
CCCCGGGGTGATGGTTCATCCATCCAATCTTGTCGACACAAAAACCATATCACACAAGGGATAACATTGTAAAGCGTATGTTTGGAACATTTGGAAAAAACACGCAGGAATGCGGGTTTACAAGGATAAATTCACAGAAAATTCATAAGGAAGATATCTTTACATTAAAAATCTACACTGCATAAGTCAGATTCACACCAAACTGATGTCAATCTCTCAACAGCTCCTCAAAACAAGGGAAATATTATGTCAATTATAACTTATATTGTCACGCGTCGAATTATAGTTCTCACCTACGGCAACTTTACCGCAGATTAAATTCGGCATCTCCTTCATACTGTCTATCCTAACGTGCCGTTTCTTACGGCACGTTTTTATCTGCATAGTCTTGACCATTCCCCCGCTTTCCCGTATAGTCTTTGAGTAACAAAAAAAGAGAAAGAACATCACCTACCAAAGTTCGTTCTTTCTCTCACACAACACAAGCGCTGCAGTACAGGTCCGGTGCAGGGTCATGCCCTAATAAATGGTTGCCTGTAGCATTAGCAGTCAGCTTGATGTCCACTACTATGATAAGAAAAAACTTACTACTTTGCAAGATAATTCGTATAAAAACTTCATCAAAAAATCTCTTTGTGGCCTACATGGCTAAATTTCAGCCAGCTCTGGAGACCTGCCCCATCTGTGGTTCCACCGGAAACTGCCACATCCATGATTATTACGGCAGATCCATGATCGATTTCAGAAACGGGCATCCGGAAAGAGACGAACTCTGCATCATGCGTGTTTTCTGTGACAGCTGCGGGCATGCTCATGCAATCCTTCCGGACTGCATCATCCCCTACTCCAGCTACAGCCTGCTCTTTATCCTCAGGCTTCTGGGCGAATACTTCGCAGGACTTCGTTCCGTTGAACTGCTCTGCGAGAAGTTCGGCATTACCCTGAACCAGCTCTACAAGTGGCTTGCACTGTGGAAGAAACACAAACGTGAATGGCTGGGGCTGTTGGCAGACGGAGAAACCTCAGATACTGTATTTCTCAAAAGACTCACCTTCACTGACAGCTACTCCACTTTTTCCATGGAGTTTATCTGCCGACTGCGCATTTCCTTCCTCCAGTCACACGCCAATCCCACCGCAACCGACCCGAAAAACGCACACTACCACCAGACGGTCTTTGCTCCGGATATCTCTATCTTCTGACCACACGACCGTGGGATGGGCAAAGGAAACAGACTCCCTTATGCTATAGAAAAGCATACGAAGGAGGAGTTTTTGCATGAGTAAAGATACCGAAACACTCAAACGAGACGCTGAAGTGGCTCAGTTCCGCTTCGCCCTTATTGCTCCTGTAATCCAGGGGCTTTTTCCCGATGCCTCAGCGACGGCCTACTACAAGCGCGTCACACAGGCACCACTGACACTCCCTGATGGAAGTTCCGTTTCTTACAGTTATAAGACACTGGAAAAATGGAAATCCCAGTATTCCATCGGCGGCCTGGATGCCCTGATGCCATCTGTGCGATCTGACAAGGGCATTTCCCGGGCACTGAATGATGAGGCTATCGCTGAGATCTACCGGATCAAAAAAGAACAGCCGAGAATGAATGCCACCCAGATCTATGAGCATCTGGTGCGAGAATCCTTTCTTCCGGCATCCGTCAGTGTAGATTCCGTCCAGCGCTTTATCCGCCATAATGATCTGAAATCTGCAAGGGATCCGAATCTTCGTGACCGGAAAGCCTATGAGGAAGATGAATTCGGCAAAATCTGGCAGGCGGACACCTGTTACCTCCCATATATCACAGAAGACGGACAGACCCGCAGGGTCTACTGCATCATGATCATTGACGACCATTCCAGACTGCTGGTCGGCGGTGAACTGTTTTACAGCGACAATGCCTACAACTTCCAGAAAGTCCTGAAAAACGCCATCGCCACTTATGGAATCCCGGACAAACTTTACGTGGATAACGGCTGCAGCTACTCCAATGAGCAGCTTTCCATGATCTGCGTATCACTGGGGATCCTCCTTCTGCATACGCGCGTCCGTGATGGAGCCAGCAAGGGCAAGGTAGAGCGCCATTTCCGAACACTCAAGGAGCGCTGGCTGTACACGCTGGATATTGCCTCTGTCACCTCTCTGGAACAGTTCAATGGCCTTCTGCGGGATTACATGCGTTCCTACAACACCACGTTCCACCGTGGCATTGACGGTGTGCCTC
>CAVCXB010000272.1:0-2260 GCA_963605535.1 Wujia chipingensis | reverse complement strand
TTTGTCTTAGAACTCATGGAAGGCTCCTGAAACTGATTGTTACAACTTATGAAAAGATACGCTGATTTATACATTCGTTGTAATTTGTTGCAGAGAACTTCAGATGATTAACTTTCGATAATTAGATGATTAACTTCAGATAATCAGCTTTCGATAATTCGATGATTAACTTCAGATAATCAGCTTTCGATAATCAAATGAGAGAATAAGACAAGAAAAGAATAGAAAAGCAAAATCAGAAAAATAGAAAAGCAAAATCAGACAGGAGTAAAAAACTATGAAAGTAGCTATTGTTACAGACAGCAACAGCGGAATTACACAAAAGCAGGCACAGGAGTTAGGCGTATATGTGCTGGCAATGCCGTTTCAGATTAACGACGAAACTTATTATGAGGACATTACGCTGACACAGGAAGCGTTTTACAAGAGACTGCGCGACGGCGGAAACATTTCCACCTCCCAGCCATCACCGGGCAGCGTGACCGATCTGTGGGATAAGCTTTTAACGGAATACGATCAGATCATTCACATTCCAATGTCAAGCGGACTTTCCGGCTCCTGCCAGACTGCAATTATGCTGGCGCAGGAAGAAGAGTATGAGGGAAAGGTTTATGTAGTAAACAACCAGCGAATTTCCGTTACTCAGCGTCAGTCTGTTTTGGACGCAAAGGGAATGGCAGAGGCTGGCTACGATGCCCCGGCAATTCAGAAGCGCCTCGAGGAGACCAAATTTGACTCCACCATCTACATCACACTTGATACGCTGCATTATCTTAAGAAGGGCGGCAGAATTACACCGGCAGCGGCAGCACTTGGAACCATTCTTCGCTTAAAGCCGGTACTTCAGATTCAGGGTGAAAAGTTAGATGCGTACTCTAAGGCGCGCACCTATAAGATTGCAAAGAATACCATGTTGGAGGCAATCGCAAAGGATATTCAGAACCGTTTTGATGGAAAGACATCACCGGAGGATATTCACATTGCTATTGCACACACCGATAATCTGGCAGCGGCAGAGGAATTCCGTGAGGAAGTCAAGGCAATCTATCCGGGACATGACATTTATATTGATCATCTGTCCCTAAGCGTAGCATGTCATATCGGACCAGGAGCGCTTGCAATTACTGCAACAAAAGTGTTGAAATATTGATAAATGAATGCATACAAAAAAACGGGGACAAATCAGAAATGTGGTCTGTCCCCAATTTTGTTTAAAGCTTACACTGGCAACATGATTGGTTTTCTCTCATGAAATACGGTATAGTAGCGGATTCCACAAGCTTCCAAAAGTGCAGGTACCTTATCAAAATCGTATGCCGTGTGCTCTGGCTTATGACCGTCCGAGCCAATCGTGAGGATTTCGCCGCCCAGCTCATGGTAGCGCTTCAGCACATAGGCTTCAGGATTTGGATTGTCCAGACCATACTTAAATCCGGCTGTATTGCACTCAATTCCCTTGTCTTTCTCAATCAAAAGTTTCAAGATCTCATCAATAATATCCTTATAATCAAGAATCGAATAGTTGTCGCGTTGACCAGGCGCATAGCGCACAATATAATCAATATGACCGTACACATCAAAGCAGTCAAACTGGCGAATATTTGCGAGCGTGTCCTCGTAATATTCCAAGATGCCCTGCTTTTTTGTTTTGCCTGCCCAGTACTGCGGATAATACGGATCAATTCCCTTAACCACATGTGTTGAGCCAATAATAAAATCCCATGGGCAAACCTCAGCAAAATCTTCAATGCTGTGATGGTAATCCGTGCGAAGACCAAGTTCAACACCGATTGAGATATGCGCGCGGTGTGCGTACTTCGGAATCAGGCGCAGCAGCGTCTCATAATAAGTAAACGGGTCAATGCGAAACGGACGAGATTCTGGCTGACTTGTCTCATTTTGTTCGGCAGAATTGGCATTTGCACTTCCACTTCCAGCAGCATTCGTATCGGTCTCTTCCTCCATCGCTGTATAACCAATATCTTCGTGATCGGTAATACAAATTTCTGTAATGCCTTTTTCGATTAATGTTTCAATTTGTGTTTCAACTGGTGTATCTGAGTCGGTTGAAAATGATGTATGAACATGAAAATCTGAGTGTATCATAGCTTATCGTTGTCCTCCTCATCTTGGACTGTTAGGATAAATAATCCTTATCAAGAATACGCCGTCTATTGATAAAAGTCAATCTGAATTGCTCCTTCCGTTACTGTTCACGGGTGGGCTTGTGTCAAACACTATAATACATTATACTGAAGGA
>CAVCXB010000271.1:0-2265 GCA_963605535.1 Wujia chipingensis | reverse complement strand
TATGAATATTATTGTTGCAGCAGATAAGAAAAATGGAATCGGTTATCAGGGAAAGCTTCTTGTCACCATTCCGTTTGATCAGCAGCTGTTTCGTAAGGAAACGATTGGAAAGATCGTTGTCATGGGAAGAAAGACCTTAGAGAGTCTTCCGGGAGGTCGTGTGCTCGAAGGCCGCACCAACATTGTATTAACACGAAATCCAGACTATACGTGTAAAGGTGCGATCATTTGCCATAGCGTCGAAGAGGTACTAGAGCAGATCAAACAGTATCGCAGCGAGGATGTCTATGTGATCGGCGGAGAGAGCGTTTATCGTGAATTTCTGCCGTATGCAGACCGCATTCATCTGACACGAATTGATTATGTCTATGAGGCAGATACCTTCTTCCCGGAGATTTCCTTTGAGGAATGGATATTAACCGATGTCAGCGATGAGCAGACCTATTTTGATCTTGTCTATGATTTTCGCTGCTACGAAAAAAAGCAGAAATAAGAGAAGCGGTAGAAACAAAATAGGCAATAAGAGAAACAAAAACAAAACAAACCCAAGATAAAAAACAGAGCCGCTTTGCACATTGCAAGCGGCTCTGAATCGTTACAAGTATTTACCGAATAATAACACCGGCACGGTACTCATCTGGCAGCACTTCATGAAACTTGCACCAGACAGCCTGACGGTAAAGAAACGAAGCGGCAAGCTCGTGGGACAGGAGCTTATTTCCAGTCTCATTGAGCTTGGTTTTTGCGTCTGCAAGTTTTGTGATGACAGGAATATCGGTATTGTTTTTGAGTGCCTTTAACAGTGGTGATGCTTCCTTTTTAAATCCAAGAATGCGCGCATAGGAACAAAAATCCTCGGCACGAAATTTTTCTATATCCTCCTGACGGATGGCAAGCAGACAGTGAAGCAGCGCACGGTTAATGCGGGCACGCGTGATATTCTTTGTCTTTAGTGCTTCTGCAAGTTCACTGAACGTAAAAAGCTTACCACTAGAAAGAAGGCGATGAATCCGATCAGCCAGTTCTGGTGTCATATCAGCTGCTTGTAAAATACTCATGCCATTTGTCATCTGACCGGCATTTAAAATCATTGCGAGCGCAAGTGAAAAGTCATCCTCGGTCACAGGAAAGGTATGGCCCAAAGCAGCCTCCATCTGTGAAAATGAAGTCTCAGGAAGAAAAGACTCAAGCGCAGAAAGAGCAGAAGAACGACCCAAATTCATCGAATAAACAGAAGCATTTAAATCCGTTTGGATAGCCTCAATCTGCTGTTCAATTTGATTTCGGATAGCAGAGGCACTGGCAAAACCGGAAGACAGGCTTGTCTCGTGATAACCGTTTCCTTCCCTCTTTATTGCAATCGGTGTGATCGTGCTTTTATATTTGAATAATGCTTGGATATATTCAACAGCAAGCGTGTTATTTGGCGAGGCAGAAAGCTCATTATTTCGTTCACTACCTAGTTTGTTCCCCAGTTTCCCTAGTTTATTCTCTAGTGACTGTACCGCCATCTGCACGCTCTTTGGATAGCTGTTTCCTTCCTTCAAAAAACGCTGTAAAAGTAATTTATATTCAGGCGGTTCTTCCATCAATATGCGTGCGGTTGCGATAAGAGAATCCACATCGCCAGATTCACTCCCAAAGCACAGCGCATCCACACAGCCTAGATGATGAAACAATGATACACCGGCCTCCGCAAAGATCGGAGCAGCAGCTGTTGCAAAAGGAACGGGAAGTTCAAGAACCAGATCGGCACCGCCGTCAAGCGCCATTTTAGTGCGCGTGTATTTGTCAATTATGGCGGGAGCACCGCGCTGAACAAAATTTCCGCTCATAGCAACAACGACAAAGTCGGCCCCAGCGGCTTCCTTTGCCTTTTGAATATGGTAGGCATGCCCTTTATGAAAAGGGTTGTACTCTGCGATAATTCCAACTGTATTCATATAAATAAAAAATCCTTCCTGAAATCGTTATTGTTCACGGCAAGATTTACGAAAGTTTTTCATCTCGAGGTTGATTCAGAGCATGCTATTTCCGTGAACTGTAGCTTGCAATATAATCATATACGTTATCGTATACAATATAGTATACGACAGAAAAAGTGCAAATACCAGAAAAAACTTTTTGTACCGCAAAAGAAACAAAAATATGGAAAATCCTGTCTTGCCTAACCGAAGGGATTGTACTATAATTGGTAAAAGAGGGACGGTGCTTAGCGCGTCCAAAGAATGAAAGGAGAATTAAAATATCATGGGATTTATTGAT
>CAVCXB010000270.1:0-2275 GCA_963605535.1 Wujia chipingensis | reverse complement strand
AGCAAGAGAAAATTCAAAAACTACAAGACGCTCTGAAAAAAGCCAATGACACGATTTGCGAGTTGCGTAAAAAACAGGACAAGTCTCTGGAGGCAATCGAGAGCTTAAGAAAAGAACAGAGTAAGTCGCAAGGGGAAATTGAAGGGTTAAAGAAAGATAAAGAGAAGTCGCAGAAAAAGATTCACGACCTAGAAAGTCGCCTTACTGTCGCAAGCGAAGTAAGCAAGGAATACGCTCGGCTCTTTATGGAGTGCCTTGAAATTATGAACGAGAAGCTCCCAAGCGATGCTCAATTCCAAGAAGAAATAGTCAAGCGCCTCGAACAGTCGGCCACTCTCTCGCTAAAAACACTCGGGGCCAATAAGTTCTTCCTTCGCGCCTTCATGAAGCATCCCGAAAAAATATCCTATCCAAGTGCAAAGCAAACTGCCGAAAATGCCATAGCGAGAGCCAATGAAGTCAAGCCACGGTTGCGTGATATCAAACGGCGTTCCGAGCAAGCAGGAAACGCTATTGCTGTATCGGGCGCTGCTCTTTGCGAGATTGCTAAAAAAAGCGATTCTGACGAAACAATCAAAGCTGCCGTTGCTCTTGTTGAGCATCCGTCACCCGTGCGTGAAGAGGAACCGAATGAGGAATCTAAGGGGCGCCAGTCTTTGGAATTTGAGCATAACGACGAAGTTGCTGAAGACATGCCATTTGCTTGCTCTTGCGGTAATAAGACTGACTTTATCATGGGAGCAATTAAGCAATCCGCCGTTCGTGAAATGAAGCCCTTGGCACTTAAAATCATTGAAACGGTTTGCTCACGCTATCAGAACGTTAAATGTTGCCGTTGCGGCAAAGTTCACATCCGTTACATTGACGATGCCGTTCCTGTAACACCAACATCGACAATGGGCATGTCGGGAGCGGTTGCCTCTAGCGTGCTTTATGCCAATGGGATCTCGATTAATAAAGTGGAAAATCTTTGCTTTGGTAAAGATGCGAAACTCGGCCATGAGACATTAGGACGCAACATCCACAAACTCTCTCAGGACACTTTTAAGCCTTTAGAGAAAGCCATTACCGATGCGATTAAATCACAGCACACGCTTCTTGCTGACGAGACCGTTATCAGCGTCTTACAAAGCCAGGGAAAAGGAATCTGTGAGCCAGCTGAAGAAACACGCCAAAAAGATTACCTTGCTGCTATTTGCTCTTCTCCTTACGAAGAGCATCGCGCCGTTATCTTTAGCCACTTAGGCGGACGTGGAAGTCAAACAATTGCTGAGAACCTTCAAAAGTTCACCCCGAAAGTCTTAGTAACGGATGCGTATCCTGCATACGATAGCTTTTGCGAAGGAAAAGAAAACCTCCGGCACCAGTGCTGCTTAGCGCATCTTCGTCGTGAATTACTCGATGCGGTTGATATCGACAATTTAGCGCGTGGCCTAAATTGCAAAACGCAGGAGGAAGCCATCGCAAGAGCGATAAAAGGAATCAAGCTTGATCCGACGATTTATGAACTCTGCGCGGTTCTTTACGGCATCTCGAAGATATACATGTACGAAAAAGAAGTTAAGCGAGAACCAGATGAACCGCTTGACAAATACTTCGAGAGAATACGAATAAATCGAAACACGCACGCACGAAAGTTGATGGACTATGCGGATAAAGTTCTTAGCGATTTAGCCGCTAAGTACACAATAAGGCGCGGAGAAAAATATGTCTCGGGTCCAAGAAACGATCAGCTTGCGAAGGCTCTGACGTATTACATGAATCATCGAATGAACTTCCGAGAGTTCTTAGATGACCCGCGAATACCGCTTGACTCCAACGCCGTTGAAGCCTGCATACGTGCGGTTGCGGTCTTACGCAAAGCGACTGACTTTAAGCAATCGGTTGAATACACGGAAAGTCTTTGCACAGTCCTCTCTTTAAACGAGACAGCAAAGCTTAACGGCATGAAATACGTCATCGACTGGCTTATCGACTACGCTAAAGCGTACTACCTGTATCGTGCAAGTAATACGCTTACGCACGAAGTGAACGTCAACGGAAGGTCGTTAGACTCAAAACTTATGGGCTTTAATAAGGGTTCAGAAGAAGGCTTTGACTTTGAGCCGTGGCTTCCCTGGAATTACCTCAAGAAAAAGTCTGCGTAGGACGACCTCGTCTTCTCAAAGAGCGGCTTCGGCCGCTTTTTTACGGCCTGCTACTAAGCGATGGGCTGCTTACAGCGTAGACAAAGGAGTTCAAGAGCCGCAATGCGAAAGCGTGAAGCCGTCATGGC
>CAVCXB010000269.1:0-2282 GCA_963605535.1 Wujia chipingensis | reverse complement strand
CAGTTATTTTGCTACAACAGTAAGTGAAAATAGTCTACAGTTGGTACAAGAATAGTGGCCTACAACCTGTGCAGACCACCTCTTACCTCTTATAAAATCAAATTTTTCTCGTGTCAAAACTCATACTCACGTCTATTGCCATGAATTGATTGACCGATTCCTGCTATTACTGCTGCTTCTCCAGCTTTACCAGACGGCTGGTTCCCAGTCTGTTGGCACCTAACTTTACAAACTCCTCTGCATCAGCGAAGGAAGAAATGCCGCCAGCAGCCTTAATCTGTACGTCCTCTCCTACGTGGGAAGCGAACAGTGCAATGTCATCAAAGGTAGCTCCTGCCTTGGAGAAACCGGTAGAAGTCTTGATAAAGTCAGCCTTTGCAGCGGTAACAACCTCGCACATGCGAATCTTCTCGGTGTCGGTCAACAGACAGGTCTCGATGATAACCTTTAAGATCTTATCGCCACATGCAGCCTTCAGACAACGAATCTCTTCCTCTACGAGGTCGTATCTGCCATCCTTTACCCAGCCAATGTTGATTACCATATCAATCTCGTCAGCACCATTTGCGATCGCATCCTTTGTCTCGAATTCCTTAACTGCGGTGGTGTTATATCCGTTCGGGAAACCGATTACGGTACAGATCTTCATTCTGTCGCCTACATAACCCTTTGCCTGCTTTACGTAGGACGGCGGAATACATACGGATGCTGTCTTGAAACGGATTGCATCGTCACAAATCTGACGAATCTCCTCCCATGTAGAGCCCTGTGCCAGCAATGTGTGGTCTACTTTATTTAACAGCTTTGCGTGATCCATTCTAAATCCTCCATTTTCATTGTAATAAGATAAGTAATAAGCATTCATTGCCTTATACATATCTTTAGTATAATGGATTACGCGATTTCTTTCAACCTATTTCTTTCACTTCGTCTGTTCTGCTTCCTCACATTTTTTCTTTTCGGCTTTATTTCGTGCAGCAAGGATTCCTCCAATTTTACCAGATTCCTTTGATGTAAGATTTCCATATCCACCCGCGTAGATTTTGTCGATCACGCCGATCTCTTCGGCGATCTCAAGCTTTTGCAGATCTTCCTTCGTCAGCTTGTTCCAGTCGGGTTTGGTCTTTCTTTGCACAGTATTTTTGTTATCTTTCATGCAAGTGCCTCCTTTCCATCTTTAGAATGCCCAAAAGATTCCCAGTAGATACGCTTGTTTTTCCAATCTTAGCATGTTATCATTTTTGTATCACAATAATTACCCAATAATTCTCACCATTGTGAACATAGAAAGGCAGGTTTTTATGATTATTGCAGTTGATATCGGAAATACCAATATCGTAGTCGGAGGAATTGAAGCCGATAACGTTTTATTTACAGAGCGCATCTCGACCCGTACGGATAAGACAGAACTAGAATATGCACTTGATTTTAAACTGATCTTTGAACTGCATCACGTTGCTGACGCACAGATCGAAGGCAGCATTATCTCTTCTGTTGTCCCGCCATTATCGAATATTATGAAAACAGCACTTGCAAAGCTACTCTCAAAGGAACCACTTGTTGTCGGACCTGGCGTAAAAAATGGGCTTTCCATTCGCATTGATAACCCAGCTCAGCTTGGCAGCGACCTTGTGGTAACAGCAGTTGCCGCCATCGCCGCATACCAAGTTCCCTCCATCGTAATTGACATGGGAACTGCCACCACCTTTTCTGTTATTAACAGTAAGCGTCAGTATATTGGTGGTGCAATCGTACCAGGTGCTGTTGTCGCACTCAACTCCCTCTCCTCACAAACCTCTCAGCTGCCATTTATCAGCCTTGAAGCACCAAAGCAGGTAATTGGAAGCAATACCATTGACTGCATGAAAAGTGGATCCCTCTTTGGCAACGCCGCAATGATTGACGGCATGATTCGCCGCATCCGCACCGAACTTGGCGAAAATGCGATTGTGTTGGCTACGGGTGGTATCGCACCGGCGATTCTTCCATACTGTGAAGAAAAAATCTCCTACGAGCCAGATCTAATGTTGAAAGGGCTTGCTTTAATTTATAAGAAGAATCAAGCGATGCACTGAAACACACCTTGCATTCCCATTTTGAGGGTGCTAAAATATCCCTAGAACTGCACACTCACGATGCAGCACAAAACGAGGAGGTACTTGCGATGCGAAACGAAGAACTTTTAATCCGCCTAACCCAGACACAGGGTATCGCCGGATACGAAAAGAAGGTACGCGAACTGATTGAAGAGGAGGTACGCCCTTATGCAGATGAGCTGATTG
>CAVCXB010000268.1:0-2307 GCA_963605535.1 Wujia chipingensis | reverse complement strand
ATTCATCCCCGCCCGACTACGTCGGACGAGGTTTTCTGCGGAAAAAAGGATAAAAGCTTTTGTTGTAAAAAACTGCTTACGCGATGAGTTCCATATTGGACTATCAAAGTGAGCTTTTTCAAAACACTTTGGGACTAGTTTATCCTATTTTGTCCCTTCTGTAAAGGTTTGCTTTTTTTCTGGTAATTTTCTCCCATTTTTGGTATACTAAAAAAAGAATTGACGGAAAGGCATGGATTTTTATGATTTTTAATAACGATACAATAAAGAAAGAGTTGTCTGGTCTTCTTGGTACCTCCACACAGGCCCGGCGTCATCATCTGATTTTTCTGTTAAAACTGGCGCTGATTGCTCTTTTGATTCTCAGCGCAGCTGGTGTTGCCATCGGCGTCGGTTTTGTGCGCGGCGCCATTGATGCGGCACCTTCGCTTGATGTACTCGATGCACAGCCGCAAGGATATTCTTCGCAAATCTATGACGCCAATGGAAATCTGATGCAGACACTTGTCATGGAGGGAAGCAACCGCGAGGAGGTAAGCTTTGATCAGCTGCCTGACGATTTGGTACACGCATTTATCGCCATCGAGGACAGCCGTTTTTATGACCACAATGGTGTCGATTTAAAAGGGATTCTTCGCGCCGCTTACATTGGCATTACAAGTGGCCGATTCTCTGAGGGCGCCAGCACGATCACACAGCAGCTCATTAAAAATAATGTATTGCAGGGTGGCTACGAGACAAGCTTTGTGGATAAGCTTCGCCGCAAGATTCAGGAGCAATATTTAGCGCGAAAGCTGGAAGACAAACTTGGCAGCAAAGAAACGATTCTGGAATACTATTTGAACACGATCAATCTCGGTGGAAGCTGCCTGGGCGTACAGACTGCCGCGCATCGCTACTTTGGCAAGGATGTGTGGGAATTATCGCTGTCCGAATGCGCTGTTTTAGCTGCTACCACCTCAAATCCATCGCGCTACAATCCAATCACGCATCCACAGGACAATGCCGCACGGCGCGAAATCGTCCTTGAAAAGATGTACGAGCAGGATTTTATCACGGAAGCCCAAAAGGAAGAGGCTCTTGCAGACAATGTATACAGCCGCATCCAGACGGCCGACAGCACCATCGTCGACACGAGTTCTTCTACCTTCTCCTATTTTACTGATGCCGTTTACAATCAGGTTTCAGATGATTTGCAGGCAAAGCTTGGCTACTCTGCTTCTCAGACCTATCAGCTTCTTTACAGCGGTGGACTTCAGATCTATTCGACAATGGATCCTGATATTCAGGCAATCGTAGATGAGGAAGTAAATAATGAAGACAATTATATTTCCTCCACTGGCAGCAAATTATTGGAATATTCGCTTAGCTATGCACTGACCGTCTGCCACAGCGATGGTTCCGAAAGCACCTACACAGAAAAAGATCTGACCCGCTATTTTCAGTCCGATCAAAATCAGGCTACCTTTACCAATATTTATTCTTCAAGGGAAGATATTTATCGTTCCATCCGTGAATTTAAGGCATCTGTTATTTCCTCGGGTGACTCTATCACAAGCGAAACGATCACACCAATTCTTGAGCCGCAGGAATCCGCTATCGTCATGCATCAGTCAAACGGACAGGTGCTTGCAATCTCCGGCGGACGCGGTGAAAAGACTGGCAGCCTGACACTTAACCGTGCCATCCACTCCGACCGTCAGCCGGGTTCGATCTCGATGGTATTAAGTACCTTTGCACCAGCATTAGACTCTTCTGGTGCCACACTCGCGTCTACCTACTACGATGCACCTTGCATTTCCGGCAATCAGCAGATTTTAAACTGGTGGGGCAATCCATACCTTGGCTATAACAACATTCGTCAGGCGATCACGTATTCCATGAATGTTGTCGGTGCGCGCTGTCTAACTTCTTTAGTATCGGCATCTTCTGCCTATGATTATCTGGAGCTTTTTGGTCTGGACTCGTTGACCGATCAGGATAAGTCACTTGCTCTTGCGACTGGCAGTCTGACCTACGGTGTCACAAACGAGAAATTAACGGCTGCATTTGCCTCAATTGCAAATGATGGCATTTATCAAAAGCCAATTTACTACACGAAGGTTTTAGATCGCCAAGGTAACATCCTGCTGGAAAATACACCTTCTAAGACACGCATTATCAAGAGTTCTACCGCTGCGCTGCTGACAAGTGCGATGGAGGATGTGATCTCATCGGATTCTTCCTATTATTATCAATACGGAATTACACCGACTGGAACACTCTGCCAAGTCGATAACATGACACTTGCCGGAAAATCCGGTACTA
>CAVCXB010000267.1:0-2307 GCA_963605535.1 Wujia chipingensis | reverse complement strand
TCCTGCATTGCAAGATCTGCCATGCCCCTACCCAGTGCAGGGTTCGGCTCTGGGAGCGCGAAAGCATTGTCTCCTGTATGTGTCCGTGTCAGGAGGCAGCCTATAAGGAAGAACAGCAAAGACTGGCGCGGGAAGAAGAGCAGATGAAGATCCAGAGGCTGAAAGCCAATGGAATTCAGGATCGGCAGCTTCTGGCCTGCCGGTTTGAAATTGCAGAAGAGAATCAGGATATCCGCATAGCGAAACGCTATGTAGAGAACTGGCAGAAGGTCAAGGCAGAAAACCTTGGCCTTTTGTTATGGGGAGATGTCGGCACGGGAAAGTCCTTTATGGCAGCTTGTATTGCCAATGCGCTGCTGGAGCAGAGTGTACCGGTGCTGATGACCAATTTCTCTAAAATCCTGAACCAGATGGGAGCCATGTATTCGGAGGAGCGATACCAGTATATCGCTTCGTTTACGAACTTTTCTTTGCTGATCATTGATGATCTCGGAATTGAGCGCAGCACAGATTATGCCCTGGAACAGGTCTATGCCGTGATCGATGAACGCTATAAGACGGGCCTGCCGGTCATTATCACCACCAACATTGGCATTGAGGAGCTGCGGAATCCGGTGGATGTGCAGCATGAGCGGATTTACAGCCGTGTGCTGGAAATGTGTACGCCGGTGCGTGTCCGTGGGAATGACAGAAGGATGCAGATCGGAAAGAGCAAGCAGGAAGTCATGAAGGAGGTACTGAAGTTATGAAGCACAAGAAAGCATTTTTCGGGAAGAAGAATGACATTTACCATCGCCGGGAGGAGGTGAAGAAGCTGCATGGCAAGAGCAAAAACCAGCATTACAGCAGAAAACCGCAGTGGCTCAGCTGCAGACGCTGTGGCTAAGGAACAGAAGATGGAAATGCCGCTCTCTGAGCTGCATCCCTTTGAAGGTCATCCCTTCAAGGTATTGGATGATGAACTGATGGAACAGACGGTGGAGAGCATTAAGCAGATCGGTATTGTTTCTCCACTGATTGTCCGTACGGATCCGGAGGGCGGCTATGAGATTCTGTCCGGGCACCGGAGACTGCATGCGGCACAGCTGGCCGGACTGGAGACTGTGCCGGTCATAGTGAAGGAAATGGACGATGATGCAGCCATCATTTTTATGGTGGACAGTAACCTGCAGAGAGAAAACATCCTGCCGAGTGAGCGGGCATTTTCCTACAAGATGAAGTTGGAGGCGATGAAGCACCAGGCAGGAAGACCAACTCAAGAAAATTATTCCCAACTTGGGAATAATTTCGGGAAGCTGTCAAGCGAAGAGATGGCAGAAGAGCTTGGTACCAGCAAAAATCAGATTTTCAGGTTCATCCGCCTCACCAACCTTATTCCGGAAATTCTGGATATGGTGGATGAAAAGAAGATCGCCTTCAATCCGGCAGTGGAGCTTTCTTACCTGAAGCCGGAGGAACAGAAGGATTTTCTGGAAGCCATGGATTATGCGCAGGCTTCGCCATCTTTGTCCCAGGCACAGCGGCTGAAAAAGCTGTCCCAGGAAGGAAACTGCACATTGGAGGCGATGTGCGAGGTCATGAACGAGGTCAAGAAGGATGAGCTTGACCATGTGACGATTAAAAACGATGTCCTTCGGAAGTATTTTCCGAAATCCTACACGCCGAAGCAGATGCAGGACACCATCATCAAGCTGCTGGAGCAGTGGCAGAGGCGCAAACAACGAGATATGGAACGATGAAAGGAAGAATTATTATGATGAACAACTTTATGAGAAACCAGAACCAGCCGTATTGCAATGGAAACTGTGCAGATTGCCCGGAGACAGACAAGTGGGTGCGCATGGATGATGCGGAACGCAGAAGACACATTGCGATGCTCAACAACAGAGATATGATGAATTTTCTGCACCACAATTTCCCGGATGAGCGCCTTGCGATGCTCCTGGGGAGAAACGGAAACGGCGTATTGACCACCGATAAGGGCTGCATTGAATTTTTCGGTGAGGAGTATGACGAGATGGAGATCGACTTCTTCTATGATGAGCGCCTGATCCTTCGCTATAACCCCGAGGAGATCGTGGAGCTGGACGGAGTGCTGTATCTTACGGGAACTGCGGAAGTGCTCAACATGGATGAGCATGGAAATGAGTGCAGCATTGGCCTTACGGAAGTGTCGAATGTGATGGATTTCGTAGATATGAACTCTACGGAGATTGAGGTGGATGGTAAGACAATCCCGGCACTTCGTCTGGTGTAAGGAAGGAGGCAGAAACTTATGCAGGAAGAAGTTGAAAACAGAACCGTCAA
>CAVCXB010000266.1:0-2359 GCA_963605535.1 Wujia chipingensis | reverse complement strand
CCCGCGGAGCCAGCTTGGCTCCGCTGCGGGGGCTCCTGGAAAAGGGAAGGGCCCGGCGCGGGAAGGTCCGTGAAGGACGATCCGCGCCGGGCCCCCGCGCGCTCGCTCTCGGATAGGGTCGGGTCAGCCGGAGATCCGCCGCAGAGCGACCTCCCTCGACAGCTCGTCGAGGCCGCTCGCCCGCTCGTCGAGGAAGGCCGCGGGGTCGATCCCGCGGCCCTCGGCCGCCGCCTCGAGCCACATGCCCTGCGCGGCGTCGATCCTGGGTTCGGCCGCGCGGCACCACTTGAGCACCGCCAGCGTCGCCAGGGCGTCGGCGCGCGCGCCGTGCGGCCCGCCCTGCCACTCGTAGCCGATCCTGCGGGCCGCGTCGGTGAGCTTGGGCCACCGGTCGAGCCCGGCGATCCTCGAGATCTCCCGCATGGCGTCGACGCGCTCGCCGGATCCGGTCCGCACGCCGGCCGCCGCAAGGAAGCCGAGGTCGAATCCCACGTTGTACCCGGCGACGCGCCCGGCCGAGCAGAACAGCTCGGAAAGCTCTTCGGCCGCAGATGCTATCGGCGGGCACTGCGCGACGTCCTCGGGGTGGATGTTGTTCACCCTGCTAGCATAAGGCCAGCTCACGGCTCGTTCGGGCTTGAACCTGCCCTCGAAGAGCACCGATCCGGACCAATCGAGGACCGATATCTCGAGGATCTCGTCGCGCCCGGGGCGAACCCCGGTGGTCTCGGTGTCGAAGCATATGTCGATGCCCCTCACTTCCTCCTCCTCTCGCCGCCCGCGATCATGACGGCGCGCGCGGCGAAGGCGCGGCTTTGCCTGTCGAACTCCTCGAAGTCGAGCGTCGGGCCCTCCTCGAGCCATCTGGACAGCAGCTCCGCGAAGTCGGTCCAGCTGTCCGCCGGGAAGCCGGCGATCGAATCGGATTGCAACACGTACTCCATATCTGGTTCCTTCTCTCTCGTTTCGCGATGGCCCCGGGCTCGCGCCCGGGGCGGGACGGGGTCTTGCTAGGCGCCGAGCGCGATCCGCGCGGCGGCGATGCCCGCGAGCAGCGCCGTGCACGCGGCCGCGATCGCGGCGATCCTCTTGATCCTCTCCCAGGTCTTCAGCTGAAGCATGCGCTTCTCCTTTCCGGTCGCCTCGCGGCGACCATCTGTCTAGTCGCCGCGAAGGTGTCGCGGACGGGTTCGGGTTCCCGCGAGGGAGGGCTTTCGCCCTCTGTCCCTATCCGGTTGTGAAGGTGCGGGGCGGCGCCTCGGCCGCTGGGCTCATCCTATCATATGCGGCGGGAACAAGACTCCTTTGCGCGGCGATCCGGGCCCCTCGCCGCTCATCTTCCCGCCTTCGGCAGCAGGGGCAGCACGTTCTCCTCGATCGTCTCGTCGTCGAAGGAGGCGACCAGCACCTTGCCGCCCTCGCGCTCCCAGGCCGAAAGCCCGATGGCGGCGGCTATGGCGCGGGCGCGGGCGGGCGAGGGCGGGACCTCGACGCGGACCCCTCCCTCGAACGTGATCGAAAGCCCGCTCATCTCTACGGGCTCGATGGCCCGCCCCGGCCTACCGGCGCTCGGGTCGCTCATCTCGATCGCCTCCTTCCCGCTGCGGGCCCATCCACCGCGACTTGAACTCCTCGATGCGCCCGTGCCTTATGGCCGTCGAGAGCGCCGAGAGCATGTCCGACACGTCATCGTCGTCGGCGGAAAGCTCGAACGCCGCGGCGTCGATGCCGTCGGCGACCTCGGCGGCGCCGGCGGGGAAGTCGAGGTTGTGCGACAGGGCGCCCCTCGCGGTGGCGCCCGCGTAGCGCGCGAGCCCCGTCTCGTCGATGAGAAGGGCGTCGTAGAGCGCTTGCGCGTACCCGAGGGCGAACGCCGAGGTGATGCCGGCTCGCCCGGACCATATCGCGTCGTGGAGGTCCTCGGGCGTCTTCACGGACCTTTCGTTGAAATCTGCCGCCATGTCATTCCTCCTTCATCGCGTCGACGATGGCGGGCAGCAGCGTCCGCACCAGGTAGTCGTCGCCGGCCGGCCTCTCCGCGCTCAGCCCGAGCAGCCTGTCCACGACGACGAACTGCACGGGCGTCAGCTCGAACTCCCTGTGCTCGCCGCCGAAGTACGTGCACAGCTCGGCCCAGTCGGCGGCATCGTCGAACGCCGCCATCTAGCCCTCCTCCTCGGCCATGCGCGCGGCGGCGTCGATGCTCGGAGGTCCGTCGGGGCGGCCCTTGGGGGCTTCGATCGCCTCGGCGCGATCGCGGGCCGGCCCGGCGGAGCCGGGCTGGCTCCGCTGCTCGCCGTGTTCACCTGCGGAGCCAGCCTGGCTCCGCTGCTCGCCGCGGTCGCCCTCGGCGGCTTGA
>CAVCXB010000265.1:0-2387 GCA_963605535.1 Wujia chipingensis | reverse complement strand
CATTTGAACATAGAGGTACGGAATGTGTACCACCCATTACAGCGGGAAAAGCTGTTAAGATATACGCTGGATTTACCAGTGGTCAGAGAGTTCAAAAAGCTTTGAGTTTTCTGATGACTGATAAAACAGTCAATATGTACCTTGAAAACTTCATACAGATAAGTGATTGATCTAAAAGAAGTGGAACATCGAAAGATGTGACACCTCAGATATATCAAGACATCCGAGATTAAATGCAAATAACTCAATTTAATTGATTAAATGAATTCAATTTCAACAAATTCAGATGATGGAGTATAACGCTATATACAATCCATTATCAAGCGAGTGCTGACGGGTGAAGCGTCGACTACTAAACTCATTACGGATTAGAGATCCTAATTCGTTAAGGGCGTCGACATGCATCGCACGTAAGCAACCAAAATACGGTTGCTAAGTGCTCGTAGCGAGGTCAAGCGAAGAAGAGCGCAGGGTGGATGCCTTGGCACTAAGAGCCGATGAAAGACGTGATAAGCTGCGATAAGCTGCGGTAAGGAGCAAATATCCATTGACCCGCAGATTTCTGAATGGGGAAACCCACATGAGAACACCTCATGTATCCATACGCCAATCCATAACGTATGGAGGGGAACCCGGTGAACTGAAACATCTAAGTAGCCGGAGGAAGAGAAAGAAACATCGATTCCGTAAGTAGCGGCGAGCGAACGCGGAAGAGCCCAAACCATGGTGCGTGCACCATGGGGTTCGGACTGCATAATTGATCTGAAGAGCTTAGCAGAATGGTTTTGGGAAAGCCAGCCAGAGAGGGTGAAAGCCCCGTAAGCGAAAGGAGAGTTGACATGGCAGTATCCAGAGTACATCGAGACACGTGGAACCTTGATGGAAGGAGCGGGGACCACCCCGTAAGGCTAAATACTACTTAGTGACCGATAGCGCATAGTACTGTGAAGGAAAGGTGAAAAGGACCCCGGGAGGGGAGTGAAAGAGAACCTGAAACCCTGTGTTTACAAACTGTCGGAGGGCTTTATATGCCCGACGGCGTACTTTTTGTAGAACGGTCCGGCGAGTTGTGCATACTGGCAAGGTTAAGGGATGAAGTCCCGGAGCCGCAGGGAAACCAAGCCTTAACAGGGCGCGTCAGTCAGTGTGTGCAGACCCGAAACCGGGTGACCTATCCATGTCCAGGTTGAAGTTGCCGTAAAAGGCAATGGAGGACCGAACGCACATCCGTTGAAAAGGGTGGCGATGAGGTGTGGATAGCGGAGAAATTCCAATCGAACCCGGAGATAGCTGGTTCTCCTCGAAATAGCTTTAGGGCTAGCCTCGTTTTAGTCTGGTGGAGGTAGAGCACTGAATTCCCAAGGGGGCGTCAAAGCTTACTAAGGGATATCAAACTCCGAATGCCATACAGATGATGAACGGGAGTCAGACTATACGAGATAAGTTGGATAGTCAAAAGGGAAAGAGCCCAGACCTGCAGCTAAGGTCCCAAAGTGCATGTTAAGTGGAAAAGGATGTGGGATCTCTAAGACAACTAGGATGTTGGCTCAGAAGCAGCCATTCATTCAAAGAGTGCGTAACAGCTCACTAGTCGAGAGGTCCTGCGCCGAAAATGTCCGGGGCTAAAACATGCCACCGAAGCTCGGGAATGACGTAAGTCATTGGTAGAGGAGCATTCTTAGTACGATGAAGCAGTACCGTAAGGAGCTGTGGAGTGTTAAGAAGAGAGAATGCCGGAATGAGTAGCGAGAACAAGGTGGGAATCCTTGTGGCCGAATATCCAAGGTCTCCAGGGTAAAGCTGATCTGCCCTGGGAAAGTCGGGACCTAAGGTCAGGCTGAAAAGCGTAGCCGATGGACAACAGGTTGATATTCCTGTACCGCATGGTAACAGAACTGTGGGGACACGGGAGGGAAACATGGGCCGGAAATGGAAAGTCCGGTACAAGCGAGGTAGTCGCACAGCAGGCAAATCCGCTGTGCATGAGACGAAGCCGTGATGTGGAGCGAAATGTAGTAGCGAAGCATGTGCCCCCTCCTGTCGAGAAAAGCCGCTATTGTTTGCCATGCGCCCGTACCGTAAACCGACACAGGTGGATGAGGAGAGAATCCTAAGGCCGGCGGGAGAAGCATTGTTAAGGAACTCGGCAAAATGACCCCGTAACTTCGGGAGAAGGGGTGCCACCGCGAGGTGGCCGCAGAGAATAGGCTCAAGCAACTGTTTAGCAAAAACACAGGTCTATGCGAAACCGAAAGGTGAGGTATATGGGCTGACGCCTGCCCGGTGCTGGAAGGTTAAGAGGAGAGGTTAGCGGTAACGCGAAGCTTTGAATTTAAGCCCCAGTAAACGGCGGCCGTAACTATAACGGTCCTAAGGTAGCGAAATTC
>CAVCXB010000264.1:0-2443 GCA_963605535.1 Wujia chipingensis | reverse complement strand
CTCCCTGTTCTATATACCCATCGCTCCATTTACGATACCAGCTCCCAGTCGTTGAATCATAAGAAGAACTGACAATTGTTACAACGCTTCCTGACGTAGGAATTGTCGGTTTATTGCTCAAGTCTGAATAGCTTCCTGAGGTGGCAACTGTCGCTAAAGAAGGCCTGTTTTTTAAATCGGAATAAGAACCCGAAGTAGCCACAGTAGCGAGCGTTACCGTGTTCATCTTTCCTGCCAAGGCAGAGTAAATAAGTTTGTTCTGCACAGGGTTAGTAGACGTTGCAGATAATGCTGAGTCCACCGTAACCGCCGCAGGGATTGTTGGCTTGTTAGACAAATCGTTGTACGAGCCTGATGTAGCAACGGTTGCTAAGTCACTCTTACCGATAATCTCTTTACCGCCTTCCGTAGACCCATCGTGTAAGCGCAACGTCTTCTTCGTAGTGTCAACAGTAACCTCGCCAACAGCACCTGTGAAAGCGTCATTCTGTGCAGTCGTGCCTCTACGTAATTGAAGAACCTTTGTCATGATTTAAATGCTCCCTAAGTCGATTGTGTTAGCAAGCTTCGCAACAGTTACCGAAGCGTCTGCGATAGATGTTAAGTACCCTGCGTCATTTGTGAATGCGCTTACTTTCGTAGGTACTGTGGGGATTGTTGGTTTGTTCGTTAAATCTGCATACGAGCCTGATGTGGCAACAGTCGCTAAGTCCGCTGTCTTTGCGTAAGCAGATAAGTCCTGATGGGCCGTAAGGAATCCACTATCGTTGGTTAACTGCGAAGTCTTAGTTACAGCAGTAGGAATCGTTGGCGTGTCGCTAAGGTCATTGTAAGAACCACTCGTTGCAACGGTTGCCAATGCAGTGGCATCCATCTTGCCAGCCAAGGCTGTAGCCACGGCTTTATTCTGAATCGGATTGACCGATGTCGTACTCAATTCAGAATCGGTTGTGACTCCGTCTGGAATCACAGGCTTATTCGTTAAGTCCTCGTAACTGCCCGATGTGGCTACGGTAGCCAAGGACGCTTTAGTCGCATAGGCTTCAAGCGACTGATGCTCGGTCAAGTATCCTGCATCGTTAGTGAATGCCGATACGACTGTAGGCACTGTCGGGATCGTTGGGGTATCAGTTAAATCTGAGTAACTGCCACTCGTTGCCACAGGGGCTAAAGATGCTTTGGTCGCATACGCTTCCAAAGATTGATGCTCCGTAAGGTATCCCTTGTCGTTCTCAAACTGAGAAACCTTCGTAGGCTTATTCGTTAAGTCCTCGTAACTGCCCGATGTGGCCACCACAGCGAGGGACGATGCTAAAGCCTTCGTATCTAATTCGGTTTGCAATCCTGTGACATCAGCAATGGCGTGAGTGTGAACCGTAGCCGATGCGCCGATGTTAGAGCGAGCCGTAGCCTTCTGTGCATCTGTGAGCGTCTGCGCTTCATCGAACTTAACGTGTCCATTCGCAATTGTCTGCAAGGCCTCAATCGCTGTTTCATTCTCGCCGATTAAATCCGCAAGTTCCTTGAGCGTGTCGTAAGCCTCACCTGCTCCACCAAGCAAATCATTCTTCACGGCTGTTGCCGCTGTGCTAATCTCAGTCGCAGTTTTCGATGCTGACCACACATTAGTCGCTGTGGATTTCGTATCGTCAATCTCAGTCTTTTGCGCAATGAGTGCGTTGGCATCGGCAAGGCCCGTGACCAATTCGTTAATCGCACTAACGAGATTCGTCCTAGCCGTTGTCGTTAAATCCTCTAACGCCCCATCGGTCGCTGTTAACTCTAGGCACTTCGCTCGGACTGCAAGAGCAAAGGCTACTAAGTTCTCAGCACCAGTTTTGTCATTCGTTGGATATGGCATTTGCTAAACCCCATTCTCAAATATGCTCTTGTAATCTGTCGTCACAACCTCAGAGACTGTGTCTATCGGCTCAAGATTTGCCGCCACAATCTCAATCGCATCCACGTGCGAACCGACTGGGTGAATGCAGTCTTCGATGTGCTCGGCAACCTTCTTGATATAACCATCTTTAATCGTAGTAACAGCATCGGGCGTTTCGGCTACAGAGCCTAAGTCGAACGAATCGGCATTCACGCCTTGCAAGTCTTGCCCCACCGTATGCACTTCATCGATGTGCGAGTTGATTGACGTTAAATCATCAGCGTGTGTGGCAACCGTAACAACCGATTCCATATTCTCAGCAATGGATTCAATCGAATCATTGTTCGGAGCAATCTCTTGAATCAGCTCAATCTGTCTTGTGCCTTCCGCCTGAATCTGACTCTTCAAAGTAGCAGTCGTACTCTCTAATCCGTCAACCGCATTCTTAGCATAGGTCGCATAGTACTTCGCACTGTAGTCCGTGTTCGCTACCTTCCCATCAACCTTCGTTGCCCACGCCTTCGCCAACGCTTCAGAGGCACTCGCTTGCGAGGCGGATGC
>CAVCXB010000263.1:0-2449 GCA_963605535.1 Wujia chipingensis | reverse complement strand
TCCTTCAGTATAATGTATTATAGTGTTTGACACAAGCCCACCCGTGAACAGTAACAATAACAGTTCACAAGACGCCCATTCGCAAATTTTATCATTGACTTCTCTCACAAAAAATATTAAAATGTCAGAAGTGATCAACGGTGACCGCAGTTTTGTTGGCCACCGTTTTTCTATGCAAAAAAATCTGCCTTAGTCGGGCATATTGGAGAGGATCAGGATTTGCTTTATGAAAAAAATATGGATTACAGGTGCCGAAGGTCATGTCGGTACTGCTTTACTTGACCTGTTAGCGGGTGTGCGCTATCAGCTGCTTCCAACCGATATCTCGGAAGTGGACATCACAAAAATCAATGAGGTCACACAATTTGTTCACGTCAACCGCCCGGATGTCATCATCAACTGCGCCGGTATGACTGATGTAACCGAGTGCGAAAACAACATTGACGAGGCATACCGCGTAAATGCGATCGGTATCCGCAATGTGGCGCTTGCCGCAAATGAGATTAACGCAAAGGTCATTCAAATCTCAACGGACGATGTCTTTGACAAGGAATCCCGAATGCCATACAACGAGTTTGATGAAACGCATCCAAAGAGCATGTATGGAAAATCAAAAATGGCTGGCGAGCGCATTCTGACACAGCTGTTAAACCGTTTTGTCATTATCCGAAGCTCCTGGATCTATGGCATCGGCCGCGATTTTGTCCATGAAGTTTTAAAAAATGCAGCTTCCGGCATCGACATGGATGTGCCAAGCAACCAGTTTGCTGCTCCTACCAGTGCATCCGAACTGGCGAAGGTGATCTGTTATTTCATTGACAATGAGGAATACGGTCTGTATCATATCGTGTGCCCGGGCAGCTGCAGCCGCTATGAATTTGCGCAGACGATTCTCGAATATACACATCAGACTGGACGCATCACGATTCGCCCGGTCGACGTCGAGAACGATGTACGTCCGACCTACTCCGTTTTGGACAATATGATGCTTCGCCTTACCGGAATTGAGGAACCGAAGGAGTGGAAAACGGCACTAAAGGAATATTTTGACGAGACTGGAGGACGAATTTAATGGAAAAAGGAAAAGAGAAAAGAAAAGAGACAGAAAAGAAGAAAATCGGTCTTTCCACACAAATCTTTATTGCGCTGATCGCCGGCGCACTGCTTGGTGTGATCATTCACTATTTTATCCCGGCAAGCTATGTGCGTGACACAGTTGTCGTGGAAGGAATCTTTTACGTTGTCGGTCAGGGCTTTATTCGCTTGATGCAGATGCTTGTCGTTCCGCTTGTCTTCTGCTCACTGATCTGCGGCAGTATGTCAATCGGTGACTCAAAGACGCTCGGTCGCGTCGGTGTGAAGACCATCGTTTTTTATCTGCTGACAACTGCACTTGCTGTATGCCTCGCACTCGGCGTTGCAATGGTAATCAATCCGGGACTTGGACTTGATATAGATGCCGTGCAGACGGCTGAAGTAACAGCATCAGATTCCACTACCAGTCTTACTGAGACGATTTTAAACATCATCCCGAAAAACCCGGCTGCGTCCCTTGCAAATGGCGACATGCTTCCGATCATTGTCTTTGCGCTGTTTGTCGGTATTATGCTCGCAAAGCTCGGTACAAAGGCTTCGACTGTATCGAACTTCTTCAGCCAGTTCAATGATGTCATGATGGAAATGACGATGACCATCATGAAAATCGCACCAGTCGGTGTCTTCTGCCTGATTGCCCGCACCTTCGCAAACGTTGGTTTCTCCGCGTTCGCGCCGATGCTTAAATACATGGGAAGTGTAATTTTAGCGCTTGGTCTTCAGTGCTTTGGTGTCTACCAGATTTTGTTGTTTCTCTTCACGCGACTCAATCCGCTTAAGTTTATCAAGAAATATCTTCCGGTTATGGGCTTTGCCTTCTCCACGGCAACCTCTAATGCAACAATTCCAATGTCAATCGACACACTCCACAAAAAGATGGGTGTCTCCAAGCAGATTTCCTCCTTTACGATTCCGCTTGGCGCTACGATTAACATGGACGGAACCTCAATCATGCAGGGTGTAGCCGTTATCTTTATTGCGCAGGCTTACGGCATCGCGCTGACTCCGGCAAACCTCGTTACTGTTGTCGCCACTGCTACGCTCGCGTCAGTCGGTACCGCCGGTGTTCCGAGTGTCGGCCTTGTCACGCTCGCAATGGTTTTAAATTCCGTTGGTCTGCCAACAGAAGGTATTGCACTCATCATGGGTATCGACCGTATCCTCGATATGATTCGTACTGCAGTCAATGTTACCGGTGATGCGATCTGCACCACAATCGTCAGCTATCAGGAAAAGGCACTTGATAAAGAAGTGTTTAACCGAGAGATCGAGTAGGAGGCGGCTTCCGCCGCCGACCTCTCAGTCGAGTAAGTAAGAGGAATTTCACCTCAAACTTCTCACGGAACCGTACTTG
>CAVCXB010000262.1:0-2452 GCA_963605535.1 Wujia chipingensis | reverse complement strand
TGTAAATGTCAATGAATTTCTTTACCAATGATACCGAATTTGTTTACCACTGTTGACAATGAAATAGTTTACCATTACGGTAAACTGTGATACTGAATTTGTTTACCACCCCTAGTCAGCAACTGGGCTACCGGGCTGAGCGGCAAACTCAGCCCGATAGGGCTTGCTGGAATTCATGTTCAAAACGAAACTACGATATGTCAACCGATCAATCATCGCGGCTACCATAGTCTGATTTTCAAACATAGTCAGCCATTCCGAGAAAGCCAGGTTGGTAGATACAATAATGCTTTTTCGTTCACTGCGGTCAGCAATGACCTTAAATAGAAGTTCCGATTGATGTCGGTTGAAAGTGAGATAACTCATTTCATCAATAATCAGCAGATCACAGCTGGCAATCTGCTTCTCTAGC
This sequence comes from Wujia chipingensis, assembly GCA_963605535.1. Classification (GTDB taxonomy): domain Bacteria; phylum Bacillota; class Clostridia; order Lachnospirales; family Lachnospiraceae; genus Anthropogastromicrobium; species Anthropogastromicrobium chipingensis_A. The sequence continues at coordinate 2,040 of CAVCXB010000262.1, read as the reverse complement.
TTCAACAGTCGGCGGCCATCCAGTGCCTCTATCAATTCATTAGAGAGATTTGCGGCTGTATAGAATTTTACGTTTAATCCCTGCATGCAGGCCTTGAGCCCCAGAGCAATAGACAGGTGCGTTTTCCCCGTACCGGGATTGCCAATTAAAACGATGTTCTGCTTATTTTGGATAAAGTCACAGCTGGCCAGTTGGTGGATTTGAGCTTCAGATACATGCTCCAGATAGGAAAAGTCAAACTCATCCAGTGTTTTGGTATATGGAAAGTGTGCAGAGCGGATTTTTCGTTTGCGATTGCTCTCCTGACGATTTTCAAGCTCTGCACGCATGAGAGACACCAGAAAATCATCAAAGCCTTTGTCACCATCCAACTGTCGAATCACTGCCTCATACTGGTTGAAAGTGGGGATCCTCAGCTGCTTCGCGTACATAGAAATGAGCTGCTGGTTTAATTCATTCATCTAACTGCCACCCCACTTTTCTCGTCATAGTAGGCTAAATCAGTCGGGGTGATACGAACTTCACTTGGAAAACGAATTGTTGTATTCTGTTCGGGTTCTTCCAGATAACTCCGAATAATATCCACAGTAGGTGTAATGCCAGCCGGAATACGGCTCTTTGCAATGAGCACTCGATTTTCTCCGTAATCAACACACATCCTCAAAAGACGTACCATATCCTTATTCCCGTTAGGTAATTGCTTTCCAAGTTCAAGAATCTCTTTCTTGACAGTCTGTCGAACCGGCTTTGCCTGAAATACACTGCGAGGCTTCCGCTCCAAAAGACCGATATAATGTTCCAGCTTGTAGGCTGTCTTTCCCTGCCCGGAAAGGCGTTCATATGTAACAATCATATCTGAGTCGCAGATAATGACCACTCTGTTGGCGTAGCCCTTGACAGTGACAGATTTTCGCAGAAAACGAACGGGTACAGAATATTCATTCCGGTCAAAGCGGACAGTAGAATAGTCACCAACTGTTGGAACAGCAACTCGGGCAGTATCGTAGCGATATGGCGCAATTGGATGCAGATATGCCTTTTCTGTCAAATACATATCGCAGACAGACTGAGAACGTCCCTGCACCTTATGGCTGCTGCGGTACTGCAGGCATCTTTCCAAAAGCTGCTCGTTCAAACTTTCCATAGATTCCACTCGAGGTACCGGAACCAGAAAGTTGTTTCGGCTGTACCCTACCAGATTTTCAACCAGCCCCTTTTCATTACCGCTGGCTACATTGCAGAAGTCAGTGGCAAACACGTAATGAGCCGAAAACATACGATAATAATCCTGCGCCACAGCATGAAGGCCAAAGCCTTCCTTGACACCTACTTTTCCGTTGTCAAAAATAAGACGTCTTGGAACACCACCGAAATGGTCGAACATCCGTTGCTGAGCCTCCAGAAAACTCTCTGCGTTCTGATTCAGGCAGGCCATGACAAAGATGTCGCAGCTATAGCAGAGCCGGCCACAGAATATCTGGACCACTTTCCGTTCGCCATGCAGATAGATCGTAGCCTCGCCCCAGTCGATCTGAATGGCATCGCCGGGATCATATTCCAGCGGCATATCTGCTTGCGCTGGAATGTACTGCGCCTTCATATCATGGACGACACGGCGCACAGCAGAGTACGATCCGGTAAACGCCAATTCTGATGCCAGACGGTCATAGATCCGTTTAGCGGTATGTGTCTGCTTTTTTAAACCTTCCTTCTTGTCGCTCTCCAGACACGTGCGAATAAATTTCTCGATTTCAGGTGTGATCACGCTCGGAGCACGTAGGTAATCCTTACGAACTCCCGGCATAGTTGTTCCTTCGCAATACTTTTTGACAGTTTGCCTGGATATGCCCAGTCGTTTAGCGATTGACCTTATTGATTCACCGGAAACATATGCTTCCCGGATTTGTGAGTAGAGTGACATCCCCACTACCATACCTTTCTCTCCTTGCATATAGAGTTGTCTCTATTTTACAAGGAATTTAATGTTGATGGTAAACTTTTTCGGTGTCATTGTGGACAAGTATTAGGATAGCATTCACA
>CAVCXB010000261.1:0-2454 GCA_963605535.1 Wujia chipingensis | reverse complement strand
ACCAGACGGTCTTTGCTCCGGATATCTCTATCTTCTGACCACACGACCGTGGGATAGGCAAGGGAAGCAGACTCCCTTATGCTATAGAAAAGCATATGAAGGAGGAGTTTTTGCATGAGTAAAGATACCGAAACACTCAAACACAATACCGAAGTGGCTCAGTTCCGCTTCGCTCTTATCGCTCCTGTAGTTCAGGGGCTTTTTCCTGATGCATCTGCAACCGCCTACTACAAGCGTGTTACTGCATCCCCACTGACACTTCCTGATGGAAATACTATGTCTTACAGCTACAAAACACTGGAAAAATGGAAGTCCCAGTATTCCATTGGCGGTCTGGATGCCCTGATGCCGTCCGCACGGTCTGACAAGGGCATTTCCCGTGCACTGAACGATGAGGCTATCGCTGAGATCTATCGGATCAAAAAAGAGCAGCCAAGGATGAATGCCACCCAGATCTATAGGCATCTGGTGCGGGAATCCTTTCTGCCGGCATCTGTCAGTGTGTATTCTGTCCAGCGTTTTATCCGCCATAATGATCTGAAATCCGCAAGGGATCCGAATCTCCGTGACCGGAAAGCCTATGAGGAAGATGAATTCGGCAAAATCTGGCAGGCAGACACCTGTTACCTTCCTTATATCACAGAAGATGGCCAAACCCGCAGGGTCTACTGTATCATGATCATTGACGACCATTCCAGACTTCTGGTCGGTGGCGAGCTGTTTTACAACGATAATGCCTACAACTTCCAGAAAGTCCTGAAAAATGCCATAGCCACCTATGGGATCCCGGACAAACTTTACGTGGATAACGGCTGTAGCTATTCCAATGAACAGCTTTCCATGATCTGCGTATCCCTGGGGATTCTCCTTTTGCATACGCGTGTCCGTGATGGGGCCAGCAAGGGTAAGGTAGAACGCCATTTCCGGACACTCAAGGAACGCTGGCTGTATACACTTGACATTGCCTCCATCACCTCTCTGGGACAGTTCAATGACATGCTCCGTGATTACATGCGTTCCTACAATACCACGTTCCACCGTGGCATTGACGGTGTGCCATTGGAACGCTACGAAGCATCAAAGGATCATCCCCGCAAGCCACAGTCCCGCGAGTGGCTGGATGACTGCTTCTACAATCGCATCTCCCGAAAGGTGCGTAAGGATTCTACCATCAGCATTGACAAGATCAGCTATGATGTCCCGATGCAGTTTATCTCAGCAAAAGTAGATATCCGCTACCTTCCGGACGACATGGACTCCGCCTTCATTCTATTTGAGGGGCAGAGATTCCAGATCCGCCGTACCAACCGCAATGAAAACTGTCACACGAAGCGCAATAATCCAACAATTGATTATTCTAAGATCGGAGGTGAGGGCTGATGTTCAATTCCTTCTACGGGTTGTCCTTTAACCCCTTCGATAAACAGCAGATGAAGGAAAAAGACCATTTCATCTCCAGGGACTTTACCGAGATGACAAACCGGCTCAACTACCTCAAAGATATCCGGGGAATCGGTGTGTTCACAGCAAGACCCGGAATGGGAAAATCTTTCTGCCTGCGCTGTTTTGCTACTGGATTGAATCCCAGCCTTTTTCATATGGAATACCTCTGCCTGTCTACCATCAGCGTTGCGGATTTCTACAAGCAGCTGTGTGCCATCCTTGGAGTCTCTGACAAGGGCGGGAAGACCAGGATGTTCAAAGTCATCCAGGAACAGATCGCTTATCTCTATAAGGAGAAGCGCCAGCCACTTCTGCTTGCCATCGATGAGGCCCAGTATCTGAATACCGGAATCCTGAACGACATCAAAATGCTCATGAATTACGGCTACGACTCCGTGAATTGTTTTACCCTGATTCTTTGTGGGGAATCGCATCTGAATGACACACTGCGCAAGCCGGTACATGAGGCGCTGAGACAGCGCATTGCCGTCCATTACAACTACAGTGGCCTGTCCGATGATGAGGTTGCAAAATACATCCTGCACAAGCTCCAGCTGGCAGGGGCATCTGCTGCCATCATGGACCAGGCAGCTCTTGCAGCTGCCCACAGCTTCACCCAGGGAAATCCGCGTCTGATCGATAATCTCATGACCGATGCCCTGACCATAGGCTCCCAGCAGGGGCATAAGGTAATTGACGCAGAGGTCATCCGTGCTGCGGTCGATAATCAGGGCCTTTATTGATGAAGTTTTCAAAGTGTATTTCAAAGGTCATGATGCATGTCATGGCCTTGTTTCAAAAGCGGACAGATGGTTGTCTGCATCTCAAACAAGGCTACAACAACGTGCCGTCAAACCGCTGAGAATCTGCGGCAAGTTCCGGTACGGCACAATCGGATAGGTGGATTTACCGAAAATAAAATGCAGTTATCACCTACCACAATGTGCCGTCTGACAGTTTGCCTTTCGGTTTCCTTGGTGGTGGCGGCAGAATGATCGTGTCATAAAAAGT
>CAVCXB010000260.1:0-2458 GCA_963605535.1 Wujia chipingensis | reverse complement strand
GGGAGACAACTATTTTGTTTGAGTCAAGAGGAATTTTGATTTTCTTTGCGCGCCGAAAACGCCGCTTAAGCGGCCTATGATGCTGCCATTGATCTTTTACTTGGCCGTTTGAGGCGCGTATTCGAGATTCCTCTTCATCATCGCGTAGAGGATCCTGACTAGCTTTTTGGCCACGTGCCCGAGCACTACCCTGAACGACTTCCCTTCCGATGTCTTCTTCGCGTAGTATTCCATGAACGTCGGCTCGAACCTTATAACGCACTCGCTAGCGATGTAGAGCGCGTTCCTGAGGTAAGGTGAGCCTTTTTTGGATATCCTGACGTTGGCGGCCTTGTATTTCCCTGATTCGTAGACCCTCGGGTCGAGGCCGGTGAACGCATATAGGGCGTCGGATGACGCGAAGTTCCCTATGTCGCCTATCTCGCCGATGATCCCTGCGGCCGACATTATGCCTATCCCTGGGATCCCGAGGATGTTCGGGTGCGTCGCCTTTATCAGCCCTTCCGCGAACGCCAGCAGGCTAGCCTTGCTCTCCTGGAGCAGGCGGATCCTTCTGACGTTGGATGATATGACGTAAGAGTTGTAGCCGTTGGCGAGCCCGACGCTTCTCCCGGCGAGTTCGATGACACTCTCTGCTTTGGACATCGTGATGAGGCCGCCGGATTTCCTGTTGACCCTCTTCATGTATATCTCCGGGTCCCTTTCTCCGAGATGCTCGAGCGTATCTATGTCGTCAAGGACCCAGAGCGAGGCCGAGGTGAAGACGTCCCCAAAGACCGTTAGGTATTCCGGGAAATACCGATGGATTAGGGATTTCAGGCGGTTCTTGGACGCGCATAGCTCGTCGTTGATCGACATCAGCTCGCGGTAGATCTCTCTCAGCTGCCTGACGTCGTTGCTCACCGGGGTGTACGTCCTCAGCTCCGGCCTGCTGGCGAGGAAGAGCGCGATGCCCTTCGCGTCGATTTTGTCCGTCTTCGCGTAATGTACCTTCCTCGTTTGCTGGTACATCCTCGTCAATAATGGGTTAATATATATTACGTCGACCCATTCTATTCCGGAGAAATAGCTGACTATCGTCTCTGAATACGACCCGGTTGACTCGATACCGAGCTTCACCTCGTTATCGCCAAGCTTCTCTCTGAGGTCTCGCAGCCTGTCTCTGAGGAGCTTGTAACTAGACTCGTCGTTCCTTATTTGGAAGGGACTTGATAGGACAACTCCGTCTCCGTCTGTGATGCAGACGTCGTGCTTTTCCGACGCCGCATCTATGCCTACACATATCATGTCTATGTAGACCTCCTTTCTTTTCTCCATAAGCCCGCTGAACCACTGTTCCTCAACCGCGTGACCTAGTAATGACCGGTCATCCTTTGTGAGAAAAAGAGCCGTAAGCAACTAATAACCGCTTCTGGTTAAGGCTGTGGCTGTACTCTCCCAAAACCAGTCAAGCTGTAGGGGGGTGAACCAGTCCAAGCTTATGAAACAATTATAGAATTTTACAGCTCTTGGGAAGGATCTTTCTGGCATCCTTCTAACTAAATACTGGGGGTCTCTATAATTTTGACATTGAAAGCGCTTACTTGCGCGAAATAAAAATAAAAGGAAAGGTTATTTCTATGAAAAAACATCAAAAGGTGTTATTAGGATTGATGGTCCTAGGCCTTGCTGGCGGTGTCGGCACGGCTGTAGCGTTGACCCGTAACGCGGCAACGGATTCAACCGGCGGTGGCTTAGATCAAGCTATCTATCTAAATTGGGGTAATGAGGCCCAAAATTCCGAAGCACAAGCAACAATCGAGAACTTAGTTGCAAAAGCTCCTCAGTATCGTTATCTTGTTGTAACAACAAAGGCAACGAATTTATTAAAAGGAAATGTCACATTAAAATTTACTGCGGCAACTGAAGAAGATACCGTCATGACTGGCTTAACGATTGACGTATATTCCGTTGCAACCGAAAAAACTTCGACCTTCGTTACTTCAACTGAAGAAGGCACTGCACCAGACAAACTTGAAGGAACGATTTCCGAAACAAATAAAACTGTAACATCAACATTCGCTGTTGATGGAGCAGCAGCAACGAGCTTAACTCATTACTACACGTTGGTCTTCACATGGGATGGCACATCGCCTGAAGATGCAAACAAATCAATTGGCGCGAATCTAACAGTTTCACAGGATTTCGCTATTGCAGAATAAAGGAGCTATAGATTATGAAAAAGATGAATAAATTTATTGTCGCAGCTTCTTTAACTGCTGGTGTTGTTGGTTGTTTTGGAGCAGCGTTTGCTCTCTACAAAAAGGCTGAAAGTCCATTAAATATTGGTATTGGCAAAGTCACCACCCATGGTGACTCGACTGCCGTAATCAATTACTCATTTGGCGATGGCGTTACTGCATACAAAGATGAAGCTTTGGAAAATACAATTAGCTTAAAAGATAACGTTATTTCACCT
>CAVCXB010000259.1:0-2491 GCA_963605535.1 Wujia chipingensis | reverse complement strand
TTACGATTGTCTGCGGAAATTCTCCGACCGAGATGGGCGCAGGCAATGCAGCAAAGGTGCTTCACCAGATGAATCGTCTGGACATACCGATTTTTCTCGGAGAACGCACTCCGCTTAAGCGCGACTATGTAAATGCACTTGACACACATGGCGCAGATGGCCTCGGGGAAAGTTTTCTTGACCCGGTAGAAGACTTTGTACCACAAGAGGATGCCGTATCCTTTATGGAGGAAACCATTCTTCGCACGCACTGCAGCATCATTGAACTTGCTCCGATGACCAATCTTGCAAAGCTCATTCAGAAAAATCCAGATGCCTTTGCGGCGATTGATGAGCTTGTCTCCATGGGCGGTGCCTTCAAGAGCAATGGAAACTGCTCTCCTGTTGCGGAGTACAACTATTGGGCAGATCCGGATGCCGCAGCCCTCGTCTATGAGACCGCTGCCAAGCAGCATCGCCTAATTCACATGGTTGATCTTGATGTCACAAGACAGATTGTCTTAACGCCAGACCTTATCGCTTATTTAAAGCGTCTCGACGAGAATACTGGCTCTTTTGTGCAGGCAATCACAAAATTTTACCTTGATTTTCACTGGGAATGGGAGCATATGATTGGCTGCGTGATCAATGATCCGCTCGCCGTGGCCTATTTTGCCGATCATTCACTTTGCAGCGGTTTTGACGCTTATACAGCTGTTGAGACAGGTGGCATCAGCATCGGACAAACGGTCATTGATTCCATGAATTTTTATAAAAAAGTGTCCAACAGTGTTGTCATGACGCAGACCGACCCGATTCGTTTCTTTACCTTCTTTTTCTCTGCGTTGCTTCATAAAAAAACCGAGGAGCTTGATCTTCTTGCAGATATGGTACGCACACCAAAGCAAGTTCGTATAGGAGGTATTGGAAATGGAAAATAAGAAAAGAAGAACACTTGGCACTTATCAGATTTGCCTGATCGCACTGGCGATCGTAATCAATGTCGTTGGCGGACAGATCGCACTGGCGCTTCGCCTTCCTATTTATTTAGACAGTATCGGAACCATTATGATCGGTGCCGTGCTCGGTCCATGGTGTGGTCTGATTCCGGGACTGCTTGGCGGTCTGATTATGGCATTCACAGGCGATATTTATTCGCTTTACTTTGCACCAGTCGGCATGATCGTTGGTTTCATGAGCGGTCTTGCACACACTGGACTTTCCGGTCTGAAAAAATCAGATGGTACATCCGTTGGAAATAAAATTTCCCGTGTTCTGTCACTTGGACATATAAATGGCGGCAAAGATATTGCCGTTATGATCGGACGTGCATTTGTGATTTCCCTTCCGGGAACTGTGGTCAGCGCACTGATCTGCACCATTTTGTTTGGAGGCGTAACCTCCTCCGGCTCCGCTGTTTTGGTTCAGTTTTTGGCCGCAAAGACACCGCTTGGCATGACCGCAAGCATCGTTGTTGTTCAGTTTCTGACGGATTTTTGCGACCGCGTTGTGAGCCTTGCACTCGTCATGGCGATGCTTCGCGTGCTGCCCGTTTCCATGAAACAGCGCATTGTCGCGAACTAACAAAACAATCAATTTAAACTATTCATTCAACTAAATTTAACTATTTTTATCGGGGTCAAAAGAGACGTGATCTTTTGACCCTGTTTTCTGGAAGGAGATTTGCAATTTATGGGAATTCCTGTTGAACGTTACAGCAAAATTACAGACAAAAATAACCGCGAAATCTGTCTGCTTCGCGCATTTCCCTGTGCTTGGGGGCAATGTGCGTTTTGCGATTACATTGAGGACAATGGACGCGATGAGGCTGCCATGATTTCATTAAATAAAAATGTTCTTGATCAGGTGACTGGCGAGTTTGGTGTTTTAGAGGTCATCAATTCCGGCAGCTGCTTTGAACTTCCGAAGCAGACACTTGACGATATCGCCGCTGTCATTGATAAAACAAACATCCGCAAGCTCTTTTTTGAGGCTCATTGGATATATCGAAAGCACCTTGCCGCAATGCGCGAGCACATGCCGGTCCCGATCGTTTTTAAGATTGGTGTTGAGACTTTCGACAATGATTTTCGTCAGCGTGTGTTAAATAAACACGCAGATTTTCAGACACCTGAAGAGGTTGCTGAATATTTTGATTCGCCCTGTCTGATGGTCGGCATTCAGGGACAGACAAAAGAAATGATCGCGCATGACATTGACTGCCTAAAGCGCCATTTTAAATTGGGCACGGTAAACGTATACAACAACAATACCACGCCGATCAAGCGTGATGAAGCGCTTGTTCGCTGGTTTATGAAGGAGTATCGCTGGCTGCTCGATGACCCGGCTGTCGAAGTGTTGTATGACATTACAGATTTCGGTGTTGGGTGATTGATTTTTCCCGTTTCCTCTGTTATAAAATTTTTAGGCGAAAACCTAGTGGGCTTGCCCCTAGGATGGTTACTGTTCACGGGTGGGGTAAAAACTCTTGTGGAAAGTAACGAAATTTAAA
>CAVCXB010000258.1:0-2501 GCA_963605535.1 Wujia chipingensis | reverse complement strand
TTGCAAATTTCGGCTCAACGGTGTGAGCTTTTCGTTTGAACCGGTGTGACCATAACGGATTAGCGGTGTATGGATTCGCACAGCGGTGTGTCCTCTCTATTCGTGGTATAGTTTCCTCGTAGTTAAAATAACGAGGAAGGAGCTAAACCATGAAAGACTACAACACTATCATCGGCATCATAGATATGCGTCAGCGTTCGATATCCTATGATGACTGCCGCGCCCGCTACCATTGTGGGTGCAACGCTATTACTCTGATCATGCAACGGTTCAAGGAATCCGGACTTGATCTGGACACGCTGAGACAGATGGACCCTGAGAAGGTCGAGCAGATGTTTTATCCGCCGGAAAACATCCGGAGAAAGGACAGTTCCCTCATGCCTGATTATCAGGCAGTCTATGACCGGCTCAAAGCTCCAAAAAGCAAAGCTAATCTGTTTTATCTTTGGCTGAAATACAAGAAGGAGAATCCTGCTGGCTATCAGTACACGCAGTACTGCCTGTATTTCAAACGTTTTCTGGAAAAGAACTATGGTTCGGATGCTGTCAGCATGGCTGTGGAGCGTATTCCAGGCGAGAAGGTTTACATCGACTGGGTCGGAGACACTCCGGAAATCCTTCTGAACCGTGCCTCAGGTGAACTCTGCAAAGTGCATTTCTTTGTCACCACTGTGGGCGTCAGCAACCTCATTTATGTTGAGGCATTTGCGGACGAGAAGCTTGCAAACTTCATCACAGGTACGGTCCATGCTCTTGAGTACTATGGTGCCACGCCGAAGTACCTGGTTCCGGATAACCTGAAGACTGCGATTACAAAGCATACCAAAGACGAACTGCTAATCAACAGTGCCTATCAGGACCTGGAAAGCTTTTATGACGTAGTTATCACACCGCCGCCGGCACGCAAACCGAAGGGAAAGCCAACTGTTGAAAAATATGTTGGTTTCCTTGAAACTCATCTGCTGGAAGACCTGAAGGAAAAGGTTTACTACAGTATCGAAGACATTAATGAAGATGTCCGTAAAAAAGTAGCGGACATCAATACTCTGAGACGGACAGACACTTCCGCCTCCAAGATGGATGTATTTCTTCGATACGATAAACCGCAGATGAAGCCATTGGCTGGTGACACCTTTACCCTGTGCGATTACAAGTACTTTGCACATGTACCGAATAATTACCATCTTCTGTACGATGACCACTACTATTCAGTATTGTACACGCATTACAATCAGCCTGCAATTCTGAAGGCCACAGTAGGAGAAATTCGCATCTGTGACAAAAACAACCGACTGATCTGCACACATCGGAGATCTTATAAGGACTTTCCGAAATACATCACCAATCCGGAACACATGAAGCCGGAGCACCTTTATTATAAAGAGGTCAATTCCAAGGATGGTGACTATTACCGCCGCTGGGGCTCCAGTATCGGTCCTTACACGGCGAGACTGATTGAGGCTGTGCTGCTTGCCCCGGAGCATGAAGAACAGGCTTATAACAGCTGTAATGGCATTCTACACATGTGCACAAACAAATCCCGACTTCTGGTGGAAAGCATTTCCCAGATGTGTGTGGAAAGCAATGCTTGTCGATATTCCTACTTTAAGAAACTCCTAAAGCAGGCAGAAGACGGAACCGTACCGGAAGATTCTCCTTTACATTCCCTTCCTGAGCACAAGAATCTCAGAGGAAAGGAGGAGTTCCAGTGAACGATCTGACAAAGCGTCCTATGACAACCGATGAGTACGAGTTATGCAACCGTCTGAAAAGCATGCGCTTCTCCGGGATGGCATCCGAACTGGAGGCAGTTCTATCAGATCCAAACGTGGATCTGCTCCCGGTACGAGAGTGTATCCGGCGGATTGTGGATGCGGAATGGAATCTCCGCTACTCGAAGAAACTCAACAAATATATCAACAAAGCAAAGCTGAAATATAGAGCGGCTGACTTAGATGATACGGTCTATGACCCGGAACGTATGCTCGACACGCATGTCATAGAAGAACTTTCCAAATGCGAGTGGATCGAGCAAGGTCGTAACCTCATCATCACCGGTAAGACCAGCTCTGGCAAAAGCTATTTGGGCAACGCACTCAGCATTTGTGCACTGCGACAGTTCAAGACAGTACGCTACATCAAGGCAAGCCAGCTGATAGATGAACTCTCCAAGGCAGAGAAGCTGGATACCTACCAGGAGACCCTGGGGATATTCGCTTCTGTGGATCTGTTGGTCGTAGATGATTTCGGCTTGATGACATTGGATGTCAACAAATGTAGAAACCTGTTTGAAGTACTGGACAGCAGAGATCCATTTAAATCAGTCATGATCATCTCACAGTTCCCGGTGGAATCCTGGTATGACATGTTTAAGGATCACACCTATGCGGAAGCATGCCTGGCACGGCTTCTCCATGAATCATACCGATTGGAAATGAACGGCAAAGATATGAGAAACCTGAAGCCTATCAACAAGAGATAAAACGGTCAGCGCACCGTTG
>CAVCXB010000257.1:0-2517 GCA_963605535.1 Wujia chipingensis | reverse complement strand
GATAACAGCACCATTCCTCATATTTTCTTCCATACATTAGTTGTGGATACCAGCAGAGCATTTGATGATAACATTGCGATCAGCAAGCAGGACGGTATGAACAAGGTTAAGGATTATAACTACGTTATGACCACCGTTGATGAGTTCTGCCGTATCCTTGAGGAGATGTATAGCAGAGGCTATGTGCTTGTCAGCATTTACGATGTGGCTTCCTATGAGACACAGGCAGATGGCACACAGGTAATGAAGCATCAGCCGATTTATCTGCCGGAAGGTAAGAAGCCGTTCGTGCTGTCTGTTGATGATGTCAGCTACTATGAGTACATGGAGGGGCATGGCTTTGCCAGCAAGCTTGTTGTCGGTGAGGATGGAACACCGACCAGTGAGTACACCAATCCAGACGGAAGTGTAACCTATGGTTCTTTTGATGTCGTTCCGATTCTGGACGATTTTGTTGAGACTCATCCAGATTTTTCGTACCGTGGTGCAAAGGGTATTATTGCGCTGACCGGATATGAAGGTATTTTCGGTTATCGTACCAGCGATTTCTGGTACAACAGCAACTGTGATTATTTTGACCAGTATTTCTCATGGAATCTGGAGAATAACACAAAGAAGAAGCAGACCATGTATTATGACAATCCAAACATCGAGCAGGATAAGGAAAGTGCAAAGCAGGTTGCTCAGGCTTGCCGCGATGATGGATGGCTGTTTGCAAGTCATACTTGGGGGCATAACAAGGTCGGCGATTCTGATTCTTATGAGCGTTTCGAGTCGGATGCGCGTCTGTGGGATCGCGAGGTAAAGCCGTTGCTTGGTGATGTAGATATCATCATTTATCCGCAGGGTGAGGATCTCTATGAGGGTTCCTGGAGAGGCTACGATCCAGAAAATCAAAAATATCAGCTGTTAAAGGAGTTAGGCTTTAGCTACTTCTGCAGCGTTGACTCGAATCTTGGATGGACTCAGCTCGGAAGCGAATATTTCCGTATGGGTCGTGCAAATGTGGATGGACAGCGTATGTGGGAGGCAATCAGCTCCTATGTGGATCCATCGTCTGGTGCAGTAGACCGCTTATCCGCATTAATCGATTCCAGACTGGTGTTTGATTGGTCCAGACCGACACCCGTAGAAAAATAAAACAAGTAAGCGAGCAATAAAAACAGCCAAATAGAAGTCTGGCAGATAACGACAGAGAGACAAAGACAGAAAGGCAGGCAAAAGAGATGGGAAAAGAAATGGCATTCAAAGAAAGAGCACAAAAGGTTTTGGCATCAATGAAGGAAAATGGTATGGATCAGCTAATTGTAAGCGATCCAGCCTCCATCAATTATCTGATGGGAAGACTGATGAATCCGGGCGAGCGTCTGATGGTTCTCGTATTTGATGCAGCCACAGGAAAGGTTGAGCTTGTAATCAGCAAGCTTTACCCACAGGGAGACAATCCGATATGGCCGGTTACCTATGTGGACGATGTAGATGACTGTGTAGCAATCCTTTCCGAGAGAATCGCACAGACTGGTGTGATTGGCATTGATAAAAACTGGGCAGCAAAGTTTTTGCTTCGCCTGATGGAGCTTCGCCCAAATCTGACCTACAAGAACGGTTCGTATATCATTGATAAGATTCGTCAGATCAAGACAAAGGAAGAGCAGGAGTTCATGATCGAGGCATCCAGACGAAACGACTTAGCAGTCGAGCGCCTGATCAAAGAAGTCAACAAAGGCTACACCGAAAAAGAGCTTGCCGATAAGCTGCTTGATATCTACCATGATCTTGGCTCCGAAGGATTTTCTTTCTATCCAATCTGCTGCTATGGTGCAAATGCTGCCGATCCGCATCACAGCAACGACGATTCCACCGGAAAGGCTGGCGATAGCGTAATTCTTGATATCGGCTGCCTGTGGAACGGCTACTGCTCCGATATGACCAGAACTGTATTTTTAGGTTCCGCAAGCGAAGAACAGAAGAAGGTTTACAACATTGTAAAGACAGCTAACGAGCGTGCAATCGCAGCGGTAAAACCGGGTGTGCATTTTTGCGATGTCGATGCCGCAGCAAGAGACTACATAACTGAGCAGGGATATGGCTCGTACTTTGTACATCGTACCGGACATAACATTGGTCAGGAAGTACACGAGGCAGGCGATGTTTCCTCCGCGAATACCGATGTATTAAAGCCAGGCATGACCTTCTCCATCGAGCCAGGTATTTACCTCACTGGAAACTTTGGTGTGCGTGTCGAGGATCTCGTTCTCGTAACAGAGGATGGATGCAAGGTGCTGAACCATTTTACGAAAGATCTGATTGTAGTACCGGAGAAGTAAAGTTTATAGTAGCATTCACTGCGTAGTGGGTGGTGAGACGACATGTTTTACGAGACGGGACGTTGTAGCAGGTCGGTCAAAGTAGAATATGATAATAAGTAATGTAGTGGGGCCTGCGGAGTTGGACCCGTCGACAAAATCATTCGTCGAACCGCCCTTTCGTAAAACTACCGGGTATCCACAACAACAA
>CAVCXB010000256.1:0-2534 GCA_963605535.1 Wujia chipingensis | reverse complement strand
GACCGTTGGTCATGTCAAGACCATTCCAACGGGTACAGAATATCCTTGACTGGCGCACGGGAGAGTCATCTGCGATGAGTGCAGCGGCATTTGTCACCTTTCCTTCATCGTCGATCATGCTTGGAAAAGCCAGTCGACTTTGACCCCTTTGGCCAAACAAGATTTGACCACATTAAAATTGTTTTAATTGACCCTTTAAAGTCCTGGTGTTGGGGGGTCAATTTTATTTTACCCTTTTAAAAATTCTCGTTTTTCTTAGACCTTAGCTTTCGCATACTTTCACCATATAATTCTATGGTATGAGCCGTATGTATTATGCGGTCAAGGATTGCATCGGCTATTGTCGGATCGCCTACCATGTCGTACCAGTTGGAGGCTGGGTACTGCGATGTGATGATGATGGATTTCCGTTCATGCCTGTCCTCGATAATTTCAAGCAGTATGGGACGCTCCTTGGCATCGAGAGGTACGATGAACAGGTCGTCAAGGATGAGTAACTGGCATCGTTCAATCTTTTTGAGTTCCGTTTCAAGTGTACCTTTGACTTTGGCGACTTTCAGCGCCCCGAGCAGTTTAGATGCATTGGCATAGAAGGTTCGGTATCCCCTTTTGCATGCTTCGTGGCCGAGGGCACAGGCCAGATAGCTTTTCCCCGTTCCTGAAGAACCGGTAATGAAAAGGTTCTGTGCTTTATGTACAAAATCAAGGGTGGCGAGACGTTCCATTTGGTTGCGCTCCAGTCCCCGGTTCGTGGCATAGTCGATCTGTTCAATATAGGCTTTGTAGCGGAATGCCGCATTCTTGGTAAGCCGTGCGATGGCTGCCTGTGCACGATAGTCCCATTCGCGCGCAAGGAGCATGGAAAGGAACGTGTCCGCGGTCATGGATTGCGGAGTAGTACCGGCAAGACTTTCCCTGAAAGCCTCTGCCATACCATGCAGTTTCATACGGTTCATCAAATCCAGTGATATGGTGTTTTGGTCTTGTTGTCCCATGATGGGAGCAGTTTTATTGTTTATTTCCATAAATATGAGTTTTATTGTTTGTCCTTTATGTAATATTCACGTCCGCGTATGTTCTTGTGGTTCAATGATGGAGCCGGGGGAGTCACGTTAGGCTGTATTTTCCCGTCCTCATCGGGAAGAAAATCCGCATCTTCTCCCAATTCAAGCACCTCGCGCAAGGCCTGATACCCATATTGCAACTTCTGGTCCGCACAGACGCAAGCCGCGATCAGACGGTCGCGACCATATTTTTTCTCCAACGTCAAGATGCCCCGACAGGATCTGAATGCTTTTGGCGGATATTGCATGAAACGCTCCACTTCATGGAGATAGTTCAATACTATATTGTCTATTTCCGAGGCACGCCGAAAAAGTTCCTCCAAGTCCTTGTCGTAGGGGCCATAATGACCTGGCAGGTTATGCTCTTTTTTCCAAGAATAAGTGTAAGGAACGTCACAGCGGTCATGGGTGGCGACAAGGTCCATGCCACAGTAGATTTCCACTGTGTCGGCATCATAGAGTATCGTCACACGCTTCCCTGTATGTTCCTTTGGAACACTGTAATGGTGCTTGAACAAGGAAACGTATGAGTTCTTTCCCACGGTCATCAGTTTCCTCTCTTTCATTACGTAGCATTTCACGGGAAGCGGTCGAAGATAATCCTTCTCTCCATTAAGGAACATTTCCTTGCGCGACACATCCCGTCCGGCCATCACCTTCTCATTGAAATCAAGCAGGGAGACATGGATGGCGGCATTGAGTTCCTCCAGGCTGGAGAAAGTCATTCCTTCCATGTCAGGGTAAATGGAACGGTAGAGGAGCTTTACTGCATTTTCTACCAAAGCCTTGTCCTTGGGGTGACGCACACGAGCGGGATAGACCGCACAGCCGTAATATTCGGCAAAGGCAGCGAAATCATCATTGATGACAGGCTCGTTGCGGTCGCTTCGTGTGACGGCTGCTCTCAGATTGTCGGGGACGATAGCCGCGGGAACGCCTCCAAAATATTGCATGGCATTCTCACATGCCTTTATCAAGTCTTCCTTGCGTTGCGACCATACGGCCTCGCAGTAGGTGTAATGACTGAACGGAAGGATGGCGACAAACACCTCAGCTTTCTTCGTCTCCCCCGTCATTTCATCAACGACTTCAAGCCTGTCACCGGCAAAGTCAATATACATTTGGTCTGCGGCATAGTGCTCGACATGGCCGACGACCTTGATGTGAAACTTGTACTGACGGATAGCACGTTTGAAGGAAGACAGCTGGAGACCATCCGGGTATTCGGCATGGTACTCATTGAACAGTTTTCTGACACTCATGCCTTTGCGTGACAGGCGGGATACATATCCGGGAAGCAAGGCCTCTAATTCAATTCTTCTGGAAGAAGGCTCCCGATGCCGGGATTCCGTACAGCCAAACAATTCATCCAACTGACTATCGGACAAGGAAAGAAGTTGGTCAATATTCTTGCCACTTGAAAGGAACAAGCGCACATACTTGCGGACTGTATTACGGGAAGTATGAAAC
>CAVCXB010000255.1:0-2543 GCA_963605535.1 Wujia chipingensis | reverse complement strand
GTAAATGGTAAATAACCCGTCAGGCAAAAAGGAAGCGCCAGCCCTTCGGCTGGCGCTGGATGTTTATCTTGATTTGGTTTTTCTACAACTTTCAGGCAAATCTTCAGACCATGGCATTAGCTTGGCCAATACTTCCTTTGGCACATTGCCTCTGGGATATTTCACGAGTTCCGTCAAGAGATAGGCAAAGTATTCGTAAGGCTTCAGCTCGTTGGCCTTTGCACTCTCTGCGATGCTATAAAGAAGCGCACTGGCACTGGCGCCGTTTACAGAGTCTACGATGTGCCAGGAATGCTTGCCCACACAGAAAGATTTGATGCTGCGCTCGGCATCGTTGTTATCCAATGGTATCAGAGCATCTGTCAAAAAAACTCTGAGATACTTCTCTTGATTAAATGAGTAATTCAAAGCCTCTACCAGCTTGGAACTGCCGATCAACCGTCCACGGATCTGATTTACCCACACGAAATAAGCATCCACAAGAGGCTTTACGGACTGTTCTCTGTTGTCCGATCGTTCCTTTTCGGATGATTGCTTAAAAGCATTGTCCAGGTGATAAATCATATCAATTCGCCGAACTGCTTCGGCGGCCACCTTTTGTGCCGGGGTCAAGTTGTCACCTTTTTTGACTGCTTTTATGATTTCTGCAAATTTTCTGCGAGCGTGCGCCCAACAGCCAGCTACTTTGATCTCGTTTTCCTTTTTCATCAAAGTATGGTAGGGCTGGTACCCATCTGTGACAAGTGTTCCTTGGTACCCCCTCAGATAATCCTCAAGAACCTTTCCGCTTCTTCCGCCTAGGTACTCGTAGAGGAAGATTCGATGCGCATCAGTGCCTCCCGGTGAATGGAACACCCACATATACTCCTTTGTATGTTCCGGCATCACAAATGGAGTTTCATCGCAATGCATGTGATGAGAACGCAGCAATTCTTCCTTCATCATGGAGTGTACAGGTTCAAGATAGTATTTGGCCAATCGGATCATCCATCCGGCCATATCCTGCCGAGGAATGTTAACATCGCATCTAAGGAATTCCTCTGACAAACGGTTCAGCGGTATGGCATTAACATACTTTGCATTAAAAACCGCAGCAGCAAGTTCCGGTGTTAGAATGCTGTGTGAGAGAAGCCGATCTGGAGCAGCCGCTCTTAAAATACCATCTCCGTCGTGATTGCCGGCATAGATATGGATGTGATGTTCGAGTACCCGAAAACTTGCTGGAACATATTTAAGCTCCTTGTAGATCTCTTCAGGAAGCTCGTGGTATCCCTTTGAGAAGTGCTGCGCCAACTGCTCCGCTGTACAT
Organism: Wujia chipingensis; assembly: GCA_963605535.1. Taxonomy (GTDB): domain Bacteria; phylum Bacillota; class Clostridia; order Lachnospirales; family Lachnospiraceae; genus Anthropogastromicrobium; species Anthropogastromicrobium chipingensis_A. Next base: position 1,234 of record CAVCXB010000255.1, on the reverse strand, counting down.
GTATGGGAAATGACATCCACCTCAATGTCTTTTAGATTCAGTTCGCGTTTGCCCTTCGTGCGTCTTTTACGCACAACGACGTTCTCTATAACGGGCTCATCCGGAATTCCAGCTTCAACAAGAGCTTCTGCTTCATTTAGAATGCAGCCGGTTTCGGGATCAAAAGAGAGTTGCCCCTGGATATGAATGGACTTTTCTGATCTTCTACCAAAGCGATGCTGTGTCAAAACTGCTACTTGCTCTTTCAAGTCTTCGACTTCTTTGACCAGTTTTTCGTTTTGCTGCAACAGCTCACGAATGATTTCATCCTTCGATGATTTATTCAATTCCTGTCGAGTGGGGGCATCGTTCTTCATGCCATTATTATACCACAAAAGTTTCTGAAAATCCTCGGTTTTCTGCGGATTCCCAGCATTTTTGTTGTATTTTGGCGTACTCATTGTCACCGAAAACAGCTGTCAAAACAACTCCGGTTTTACAGGGATTATCGCTTTTTTCTGATCGATAGCAAAGCCATCCATAAGCCAACGGTATTGCTGCTGCGTGAGGTCGCGAACTTCTCTTTCGTTCCTGGGCCATTGTAATCGCCCCTTAATAAAACGCTTGTAGAGGAGTAACCAACCATCGCCTTCATAGAGAAGCGCCTTCATTCGATCGCACTTTCGACCACAAAACAGGAACACGCTCCCTTCTTCGGCAGGATTAAGACCAAAGCCAGCATTTACCACAGCAATTAGCCCGTCAATCCCGCAGCGAAGATCTGTATAGCCCGTACAGATGTAGATGTGTTTAAATCCGGTAGCGTCGTTAAGCATTCTTGATCACCCGGATTGCCTTTTTCAGCAACTCCTCAGAAACGCCTTCCCGAATCTCCAACGTAACACCGTTGGCAGATGCAATCAGACTGATAGCATCTCCAGCTGCAACCGGAGATGCTGCAGGAAGCTCGACGAATCCGCTCTGTACCAAGGCCGCTTCTTTTACCTTCCGCAGCCAGTAATAATAGGCATCATGCGAAAGACCATGCTCTTGGCAATAATCATTAACTTTCAGTCCACTGGCCTGGCGATCCTTTATGATGGCAGCCCACTGTTGAATACGGATCTGCCTGGTGGCGAGTTTTGTGTCCATGTAACGTCCTCCTTGAGAATTTCGTGCAAAGTGTGTTAACACTTTACGCGATTATCTCAAGTTTGGCGCAGCTTGAAAAGGTGACGAGTTATTGTGCATTTAC
>CAVCXB010000254.1:0-2544 GCA_963605535.1 Wujia chipingensis | reverse complement strand
TCGGTGCAGCCAGAAATATGCGTGAGGGCGGCAGCTTAACCATCCTTGCCACTGCACTTGTTGACACCGGAAGCCGTTTAGACGATATGGTATTTGAGGAATTTAAGGGAACTGGAAACATGGAGCTCGTACTGGACCGCAAACTGTCTGAGCGCCGTATCTTCCCGGCAATCGACATCACCCGTTCTGGAACCAGACGCGAGGATCTGCTTCTGACACCAGAGGAAAGCATTGCCGTTGCAATGATTCGCCGCAGCATCAGTGGACTCAAGAATGATGAGGCCATTGAGCAGATTTTAAATCATTTTGTACACACAAAAAATAACGCAGAATTTGTTCAAACTCTGCCAAAGCTTCGCTCTTAAAATCAAAAAAGTTTTTTAGACAAGAAAAAAAACGGTTGTCCAAGGTTTATCTTACAATACTGGACAGCCGTTTTTATTTTCTTATTTGTTTTTCTTATTTGCCTTTTTTATTTGCATCTATTTGTTTCTTTTGACTATTTGCCAATTTTTTTTGCTTAATTGACAGCTGTTTCGATCGCATCTAAGACAGCCGACAGACGCTCAGCTGATACCTGTCCTGGTGCACTGGCCTTTCCGATTGAACCAAAGCTCATCACACTGCCAAACAAACCGCCGCAAAGTCGGCTCACACAGCCCTTCGGCCCCATTGACATCGTAATCAAAAGTGCCTCTGGATGCTGTTCCTTCATGGTACCCGTCGCTGAAAGCAGCGCCGCCACATCCGCATAGCACTGCGGCATCATCGCAATCTTGCACACATCCGCACCGCAGCGAAGCATTTCTTCCATAGAAAGAATCAAATTGAAGACTTCTGGTGTCTTTTCAAAATCATGTCTGGACATGATTACACCAATCCCAGCCTGATGTGCCTGCTCATTCAATGCTTTCGCGCATGTCTTTCCCTGACTAAGCTCCACATCCAAAAGATCGGCTGTCTTGCTCACAATTACACGCTCAAGAAGTGCCTGATAGGCTTCTGGTGTAATCGGACGCTCACCGCCCTCTTTTTTGCTGCGAAAAGTGATGAGTAACGGCTTACCCTTCAGGTTTTCACGTACCTTTCTGGCAAGCGCATTTCGCTTTTCGTCATCAAACACATCCTGATACCAGTCTATACGCCATTCCGCGATATCCGCCGCATCGCTTTTGGCAATGCGGACAGACTCTTGTAAAATCTCATCTTCCGTTTCATAGGCGATCGGTACACAGATGCGCACCTTTCCATCCTCAAGTGTCGTATTTCCCGCTCTCAGCACACTCATGCAAGCAAAGCCTCCAGTCTGCTGCGGATGGCCCGAAGGAACTCCTCACTAGTGACAGTCTGCGCATTTGGAAGCGTGGTGATCGCAGCCAGATCCTTTGTCATAACACCAGACTCGATGGTATCAATCGTTGCCTTCTCCAGCTTATCTGCATAATCGCACAGTGCACTAAGGCCATCCATCTCACCTCTCTTGCGGAATGCACCACTCCATGCAAAGATCGTTGCAACTGGGTTTGTGGAGGTCTTCTTGCCTTCCTTATACTGATAGTAATGTCTCTGCACAGTGCCGTGAGCAGCCTCGTACTCGTAGCATCCCTGCGGAGATACCAGTACAGAAGTCATCATTGCCAGAGAACCAAATGCAGTCGCTACCATATCACTCATAACATCGCCGTCATAGTTCTTGCAAGCCCAGATATAGCCGCCCTCAGAACGGATGACTCTGGCTACTGCATCGTCGATCAGGGTATAGAAATACTCGATTCCTGCCTTCTCGAAGACTTCCTTATAATCCTTATCGTAGATTTCCTGGAAGATATCCTTAAAGGTATGGTCATACTTCTTGGAAATGGTATCCTTTGTCGCAAACCACAGATCCTGCTTGGTGTCAAGCGCATAGCGGAAGCAGCAGTGTGCAAAGTTCTCGATGGATGCCACTACGTTGTGCTGTCCCTGAATGATACCAGCGCCTGTGAAGTTATGAATCAGCTCTCTTGTCTCCTCGCCAGCTTCATTGGTATAAACAAGTTCGGTCTTTCCCGGTCCCGGAATCTTCATCTCGGTTGCCTTATAAACATCGCCGTATGCATGTCTTGCAATGGTGATCGGCTTCTTCCAGTTCTTTACATGTGGCTCAACACCCTTTACCAGAATCGGCGCACGGAATACCGTTCCGTCTAAGATCGCACGGATGGTTCCATTCGGGCTCTTCCACATCTCGTGCAGGTTATACTCGGTCATTCTCGCTGCATTCGGAGTAATCGTTGCACACTTAACGGCAACGCCATACTTCTTTGTCGCATTTGCACTGTCGATCGTTACCTGATCGCGTGTCTGGTCACGATATTCCAGTCCCAGATCATAATATTCTGTTTTCAGGTCAACAAATGGCAGAATCAATTCGTCCTTGATCATCTTCCAGAGAACTCTGGTCATCTCATCTCCGTCCATCTCAACTAATGGAGTGGTCATAGCTATTTTTGTCATAATTTTCCTCCTCTTGCAGCCTACGATCAGCAGCCAGACTTTTCTGGC
>CAVCXB010000253.1:0-2561 GCA_963605535.1 Wujia chipingensis | reverse complement strand
ATAAAAATCCGCAGGAATAGGAAGCCTTCGGAAGAGGCATTACGCCATTCATCTGCATGCGATTGCTCTCATATGGACGAAGTGCATCTATTTCCTCTACCCAGATGCCAAGCACTTCTTTTAATTTGCCCGGATATTCGCCAAAAATGCAGCGGTCGTTTTCATCGACAAGGCCGGACATTACAGTCGTTACTACTGTCTTGCCCTGTCGGACAAATTCGGTAAGCCGCTCTGCCACACCTTCCTTTGTCATATACAGCATTGGTGCCACAATCAGATCGTATCCGTCAAACGATGCAGACGGGTTTACGATGTCTACTGAAATGTTTTTCCGGTAGAATGCGTGATAGTAGCGCGAAATCGTCTTTAAATAATCCATATCTTTGCTCGGACCGCTGGCAAGTTCTAACGCCCACCAGTTGTTCCAGTCAAATAAGATGGCTGCTTTTGTTGGGGTGCGCGCTGTCAAAAATGCATCTCCAATCTGCTCTAACTCATAACCAAGCGTCTCACATTCCCTGAATACTCTCGTGTTCTCGTGACCGGCATGGCTTATGATTGCTCCGTGAAACTTTTCCTGTCCGGCGATGGATTGTCTCATCTGGAAGAAAAGACAGGTATCTGCACCGTGCGCCATTGCCTGATAGCTCAAAAGGCGAACCTCTCCCGGACGTTTCAGCCTGTTATATGGCTGCCAATTCTGCTGGTTCGGGGACTGCTCGGTAAGCACATAGGACTGACCTCCCTTTAACCCGCGCATGATGTCATGTTTCATCGCTACAAAGTATGGCGGATCATCCGGCCATGGATAGTTATCCCATCCGACCACATCCAGATTTTTTGTCAGCTCGGACTGATCGAGTTTTTTGATATAACCGGACATATTGGTCTGAACCGGTATTTCAGGATTGTATTTTTTCAATACGCGATACTCATTTAAAAAGCACTCGGCAGTGGAATCGGTCACAAATCTCATGTAGTCAAGCTGAATCGCCGGATTAAAACGATAGTCATCATTTAACTCAGTCGGAAGCGTTACCTCCTCAAAGCTTGTTAAGATTCTGCCCCAGAATGTCGTATGCCAGCGATTGTTTAATTCCTGCACGCTTCCATAACGCTTTCTCAGCCACAGACGAAACTTTGCCTGACAAGTCGGACAATAGCAATAGGTTCCATATTCATTTGACACATGCCACATGGCAAGCGCCGGATGATGGGCATAGCGTTTGGCAAACTCCTCTGCGATGGCGGCTGCGCGCTCTCTGTATTTTAAACTGTTCACACAGAAAAATACGCGCATTCCGTGTGTTCGTTTCCTTCCCTGAATATCGACAGGAAGCACCTCCGGATAGCGGGTGGACAGCCATGCCGGCTGCGCTGTCGTCGGTGTGGCAAGGCATACATAAATGCCATTTGCCCAGATCTTGTCAATGATTTTATCCAACCATTCAAAGTCATATACGCCTTCATCCGGCTCTAACTTTGCCCATGAAAATACAGGAAGCTTCCTGTCACTTTTTCGTTACTGTTCTTGAGCAGCACCTAGATGGCGGTGAGACGAGTTGCTTTTACTGAGACAATCGTTGAACCGCCTTCGTAACTTTACCCGTAAACTGGAACTTTTTTAACGACCAAGCACTGATGTCACTGCCTTTTTCCAACCTGCATACTTCTTCGTTCGCACTGCCTCTTCCATCTCAGGTGCATAGGCGGTTCGCTGCAGTCTTGCAAAAATCTCTTCACCCCACAGACCAAGGCGCAGCCCCGCTGCATAGGCCGGTCCAATTGCCGAAAGTTCCTCGGCATCCGGAACAAGTACGCGTAAACTCAATAAGTCGCTTTGAAACTGCATCAGATACGCATTTCTTGTCGGCCCGCCATCGACGCATAGCTGCTTTACACAAATTTGGGCATCCTCGGACATTGCATTTACTATGTCTGTAATCTGGTAGGCAATGCATTCTAGCGCTGCCCGCACAAGTTCTGCCTTTCTGGTGGTTCTATTCATTCCTACAATGGATGCTCTCGCTTCGCTGTCCCAGTATGGCGCACCCAGTCCGCTAAATGCCGGTACCAGATAAAGTTCATCCTCTTTTACTGCCGCTTTGGCAAGGGCTTCTGTCTCAGCTGCCGATGAAATCAGCTGTAAATCATCCTTTAGCCACGTAATCACGGCACCTGTATAATTTAAATTTCCTTCTAACACATAGTTGACCTTGCCGTCCATTTTCCAGGCAAGCGATGTCACAATGCCATGTGTACTAAGAATCGGCTCTTCCCCGACATTCATCATAATCGAGGAACCTGTGCCATAGGTTGCCTTGATGCTTCCCGGCTGACGGCAGCCCTGCCCGAAAAGTGCGCCATGGGAATCGCCCATTACGCTGTGAATCGGAACCTTTTTCGGTAAAACTCCCTCAAAATCAGTCTCACCAAAGCAAGCATCGGAATTGGTTACTTGTGCCAGATTCGCCGAGTCAATTCCAAACAGATGGCAAATCTGTTTATCCCATTTTAATTCAAAAATGTTAAAAAGCTGTGTACGTGATGCATTGGAATAA
>CAVCXB010000252.1:0-2709 GCA_963605535.1 Wujia chipingensis | reverse complement strand
TTTTTCAAGGGAGGACTAAAAACTATGGATCAGTGTACTCATGAAGTTCGTGCAGAGTACTGGAAAAAGATCATTCAGGCCTGTGGTCAAAGACCAGCAGGCCAGTCAGCCAAAAGCTGGATGGATGAGAATGGCATCTGCGAACAAAGCTATTATCACTGGCAGCGGCGGTTCCGGAAACAAGCGTACGAAGAAATGAAAGAAAACGCTTCAGTTCCTGCCGTGGCAGAGAAAACAGAACTGACTTTTGTTGAAATTCCATGCCACACTTCTGAGAAAACAAATACATACATGGTTTCCGACAAACCTGTTGCAACGATAAGGACGGCAACGTTACAGATTGATATTTCCAATGAAATCCCGGATGCTCTTCTGACCCGGATTATCCGGGAGGTGTCCCATGCTTGAAGATGCTGCTGGTATTCGCCGTGTTGTTCTTGCCTGTGGCACGGTTGATCTGAGAAAAGGCATTGACGGGCTGGCAACGATCATAGGTGATAAGTATGGTCAAAATCCATTCGAAAAGGGAACGCTCTTTTTGTTTTGTGGAAAGCGTTCCGATCGGTGCAAAGGACTCCTGTGGATGGGAACCGGATTTTTGCTTCTGTATAAACGCTTTGAGGCAGGACGGTTATCCTGGCCAAGGAATACCCAGGAAGCAGCGGACCTAACCGAAGAACAGTACAAGTATCTTATGATGGGGTTAAATCCCCTGGATCCCAAAATCAAAGATGTCGATCCGAAAAATATCTATTGAAACGTTTGTGCAAAACAGAGAAAATATATTTTCTGTTTTGGTACTGAAAAGAACTGCTACCGCTTACAATGGATGACCGGATTAGGACAATTCGTCCGCCTGATATCAGGCAGGAATGATGCAGTTGCACTTTGAAAACCCTATATTTCCAAAGGATGATATAAGGATTTTGATGCCTTCCGTAACAGGAAAAAATGACGAACCCTGCCGCAATGCTGATTAGCATTTGCCACAGATTTCTGCTATACTTCTCCTATGAAGAAAGGCAGATATCATGTGTAAAAAATTCACTCCAGATGAACTGAACAAGATGGATCATGAAACCAAGAACGATGTCATCTACCAGATGCAGGATCGGCTTGACCGATTGGAACAGAACTATGAAAACCTCGTAGAGCAGGTTCGGCTGGCAAATCAACAGCGTTTTGGCCGGCAGACAGAAAAGCTGGATGATATCGCCGGACAACTTTCTTTTTTTAATGAGGCGGAAGCGAATTATGATGAAACAGCTACGGAGCCAACTGTGGAAGAGGTCATTGATTCATCCAGAAAGATGCCGCGAAAGCCTAAGAAAAAAGGTCAGCGTGAAGAAGACATGAGGGGTTTTCCACAGGAAGTAATCCCTCATGATATACCGGAACAGGAATTGAATGAAGCTTTCGGTGAAGGAAACTGGAAAAGTATGCCGGATGAGATTTTCTGGCAGCTTCGTTTCGAACCGGCCAAATGGACTGCGGAGAAACATGTCATAAAAGTGTATGTTGGAACGGATGGTGCGCATCAGGATGAATTTCTACGCGGTGATCATCCGGAAACGATGTTCAAGGGAAGTATTGCAACTCCTTCTCTCGAAGCCGCAATCATCAATGCCAAATATGTAAACAGCAATCCGCTTGACCGTATTTCCAGAGACTTCCAGGCAAACGGTCTGAATCTGTCCAAACAGACGATGTCAAACTGGACGGTGTGGACGGCTGAACGCTATTTATCGCCAGTGTGTGATCTCATGAGAAAGCGTCAGCTGGAAGCACACGTAAATCAAAGCGATGAAACACCTGTAGATGTAATTCATGATGGCAGACCTGCAGGCAGTAAAAGCTATATGTGGGTTCACATCACTGGAGAGTTAAGTCCGGTGCCGCCGATCATTGTGTATGAATACCAGAAGACGCGTCACAGCGATCATCCGAAAGCGTACTATAAGGACTTTGACGGTGTTCTTATGACCGATGGTCTGGAACAGTATCATAAGCTGGAGCGGGATCTGCCCAGTGTAAAAAATGCGAACTGCATGGCTCACGCAAGACGTCACTTTGCAAATGCAATCAAGGCGATTGGGAAAAGCAATCCTAAAGCAGTCGAGTCATCCGTTGCGTATAAAGCACTTGTACGAATCGGAGCTATTTATGATCTGGAAGGAGCTTTGAAGGAGTTGACTCCAGAAGAACGCTTAAATGAGCGGCAGGCTTCTATCAAACCTCTGGTCGAAGAATTCTTTTCCTGGCTCCGAAAGATACAGGCAGACCAGTCAGTGCTTCCAAAGAGCGAAACCGCCAAAGGCATCAGCTATTGCCTGAATCAGGAAGAATACCTGAAGGTGTTCCTGTCAGACGGAGAAGTGCCGATTGATAACCTGGCGAGTGAACGTGCGCTGAGGACTTTCACGATTGGCCGTAAAAACTGGATGACCATCAATACGGTACGTGGAGCTGATGCCAGCGCAATCATCTACAGCGTTACGGAGACTGCCCGGGCAAATGGTCTGAATGTCTACTACTACATGAAGCATTTGCTGACAGAGCTGACGCAGGTTGTTCGTGCCGATGGAAGCATAGATGAAAAAGATTTGGAAATACTCATGCCGTGGTCAAAAGCCCTTCCGGCTGAGTGTTACAAGCGCCGCAAATAAGCGGCGCTGTATTTGGCGTGGAGCGAAGGATTTGACCTTTACT
>CAVCXB010000251.1:0-2730 GCA_963605535.1 Wujia chipingensis | reverse complement strand
AAGCTTGGGAAGCCGATATTCCAATGATTTTGAAGCGTATCGCTCCTGAAACTCCATCTGCAGACCGGAAAACTTCTTTTCAGACAGCTCATGCAGTGTTTTTACGCAGTCCTCATAAAGATTCAAACTCAGCAACTTCAAATCCTTTCTCGTTTGCAATCTCCTGAATCAGCTCCCTCATATAGGACTCCACTTCGGGAGTAATGATCTTTCGGCGGTATTTTACAGACCATACAATGTGATAGTTGATGTTATACACACAGTATTGTTTTGGATAAATAACATAAGAAGCAATCGCCACCCGAATCCTTCCTATATTTTTCTGCCGAAGACAGTTTCTTTTTTGGGAACACAAAAAACTTCACGCCTTCAGCAGATTTATGGTATGATAAAAGCAAGCGGCGCTTTCATCTCGGTCATTGAATGGCCGAGGATTCCCGCGCCAGATTCCTAAATTATTGTTTTTACTGATTTTAGAAGTATACCAAATCTTCCTTCGGTGCGCTTGTCTGTGCTACTTCCTTTGCGTGAAGTACAGGTCCCTTTTCACCATACAGATCCGAATATTCCCACTCAAATGTCGCAGTGACCATTACCCACTGGCGTCTCTTTAAGCTGGCAGTATCCTTATACTTGCAGACAAAACCAAGGAAACGGATATCGTCTGCGCAACAGGTCATTGCATTTCGTCCCGGAACAAACACATCTGCCGGAAACTCCTTATTCTTCATAACCATTGCCTTGAAAACGATGGTCTTTCCGACATACTCGTCTGGATTGTCCTGCGCATCAATGTACCAGATACCATAGTCCTCATCCTCAAGATGAATCACATCCTGATCGCGGTCATATGGAAGTACATCCTCTGGCTGTAAGGTCTCGCCATCCTTTGTCTCAAACATAACCTCGGCACGACGGTTTACCGCCTTGATGGAACGATTGAACGTATCGATCGGTGTTTCCTGTGTACAACGGTTGAAAACGACCATATCGGTATACGTAAGAAGCTCCATTGCCAGAGACTTAATGTTGTTTAAATACAGCTGGAAGCTGCTGCCATCAAGAACGGTGATTGTCTGATACAGTTCCCAAGAATACGGGAATGGAAGCTGAGAAATGTTCTTTGGAGACCACATACCATTGTACTCGATAATAACACGATCTGGCTTATGGCGCTTTCCCACCTCGCGGAAGTACTCTCTGCTTAACTCGCTCTCTTCCTCAACGGTCTCTGTCACAACATGGTACTTGTCCATGAATGCCTGATCCAATTCCTCCTCACCCTCCTCGCAGAGAATCAGAAGTGTCTTGGATCCATCATTAAAATAATCCTGCTGCAGCGTAAATCTCAGAAAAGAGGTCTTTCCGCCTTCTAGGAATCCGGTGATCACATATACCGGTATTTCATTTGCCATTTTACTGTCTTCCCTTTCTAACGTTTTTATGATGACGAAGAGCTGCCTCACCTCGTTACAGGATTGGCAACTCTATCGCCAGTTTACTCTATCTGCTATCTTGTTTTTATCAATTACAGCTTGAACAGCTTCTCCAGCTTATCGGTATCTAACTTGGAACCGATTACGCAAAGTCTTCCCGTGTAATCCGGTGCGCCGTTACGAATCTCATACTCACCCGGAACCAGATCGAAGTACAGCCATGTGCCATCTGCTGCTGGCAGCATACCCTTTGCTCTTAAGATAATACCAAACTCGGTCTCCTCGGACAGCTGTACAAGAATCTCATCCAGCTCTTCCTTTGTATACTTTCTAGGAGTCTCCTTGCCCCAGCTGGTGAATACTTCATCTGCATGGTGGTGATGGTGATGATGATCATGGCAACCACAACTGCACTCCTCACCGTGCTCATCATGGTCGTGATGATGATGCTCGTGATCGTGAGCATCGTCGTCATCGTGGTGATGATGGTGATGCTCATGCTCGTCCTCATCGTCGTCATGATCGTGGTGAAGATGATCATGCTCATCCTCATCATCGTCATCGTGATGATGCTCGTGATCATGGTCATGACAGCAGCAATCGTCATCTTCGTCATCATGGTGATGATGGTGATGCTCATGCTCCTCTTCCTCATGCAACTTCATAGCTTCTTCCATCAGTTCCTCTGCCAGAGAATGACCCTGCTCCATAACAGCCAAAATCTGCTCGCCAGTCAGCTCGTCCCACGGAGTGGTGATGATCTTTGCCTTTGCGTTCTTCTCCTGAATCATGGAAACTGCCTGAGCCAGCTTCTCTTCCTTCATGCCCTGAGTTCTGCTTAAGATGATGGTGTTTGCGCTCTCAACCTGATTGTTGTAGAATTCACCGAAGTTCTTCATATACATCTTGCACTTTGTTGCATCTGCAACGGTTACAAAGCTATTTAAGGACAACTCGATCTCACCTGCAACGTTCATGACAGCTGCGATAACATCAGACAGCTTACCTACGCCTGATGGCTCGATGATGATACGATCTGGATGATACTGCTCTACGACCTTCTTTAAAGCAGCGCCAAAGTCACCTACCAGTGAGCAGCAGATGCAGCCAGAGTTCATCTCAGTGATCTGGATACCTGCGTCCTTTAAAAAGCCGCCGTCGATACCAATCTCGCCAAACTCGTTCTCAATCAGTACTACTTTCTGTCCATTTAATGCTTCTTTTAAAAGTTTCTTTATTAAGGTTGTCTTTCCTGCACCCAGGAATCCTGAAATAATATCAATCTTTGTCATTG
>CAVCXB010000250.1:0-2747 GCA_963605535.1 Wujia chipingensis | reverse complement strand
TAGTCTGTAAAACGCAAACTAAATCGCAAACTTCATGGTTTTCGGTTTGCGATTGGTTGGCGTTTTCGGTTTGCGATTTGGTTTGCGATTGCTCATCGCTAACCGCATTTTCAGCCGCTCTTTCTTGCTGTCTATTTTTCTGAAAAGCCATTTTTATTAACTTTTCTTGTTGGTTTTCGATCGCAAACTGGTTTCCGTTTTTTCGCAAACTTGATCGCAAACCAAGGTTTGCGATTTGCTTACTGACAGCAGTCTTTGATACGCCCAATTCGTCCGCGATTTCCTTGATCGTTTTGGCCATCCGGCACACTCCCCTTAGAACAGGTCGCTATGCGAACCTGTTCTAATCAGCTTCAAAATCAGAGCGTCACGCTCAATCTTATACACCAACAGCCAATCCGGCTGAATGTGACACTCTCTCATGTCCTTGTAATTTCTCGAATTGGTCAGCGCATGATCTCGATAGGCCGGCGGCAGCGGCTCCTCCTCACACAGCAATTCCACGACAGCACTCAGCTTTTGCGGGTCGCAGCCACGCTTCACCGCCAGCTTATAGTCTTTCTTGAATTGTCCCGTAAACTCCGGTTTAAGCATTAAGGGCCTCCATCATATCTGCCACACTGTCGAACGGGCCGTGCATATCCTCATCATTCTCCGCTGCTTTCATCGCTGCATAAGTGGTTTCATTCGGCTCGTCCAGACGAACTTCAAACGGCAATCCATGATAGCGCAGTGCCTGACGGTAAAAAATACCCGTAGCGGTGCTCAAATCCATGCCCAACGACTGAAACAAATCTGCCGCCTGCTTCTTCAGCTCCGGTTCAATACGAAGCGTCATATTACCCTTAGTTGCCATATAAAAGCACTCCCTTCAAAGCGTATTACTTATATTCTACATCCATATTATATGCTTTATTTATTTGTGTTGCAAGCGCAATGCAAATAAAATTTACTTGTGATTATTACTCTAGCAATCTGGCAACATCTCGTTTAGCATACACCACACGAGCGACTGTCACCAACTTCTTTTCTTCGTCCACCCAGTAAAATACCAAAAAATTCCGGACTAAGATTTTTCGATACTCACGCTTCAACGGACGGATTGGTTGATACGCCGGAAGCGCATACGGAAATGTGAGTACGCTTTCCGCAGCGTTCACCAGCTCCATCGCCAAACGGTCTGCCGCAGCAGGGTTTTGCAGTTCTCCACTGATATAGCGCACGATTTCAACCATATCTCGCTGGGCAACAGGCAGGTACTCCAGTTTATACACCCAGCTCCCCTCCAATAGCGGCTTTCATCGCTTTCAATACATCTTTGGAGGAATAACGCTGATCTGTCAGCTCCGCTTCTCGCTCGGCCTCTTGCAGCTTGAAGTAAACCTCGCTTTCAAATTGCAGGTTTTCAAACGCTTCCATGCTCAAAACGACCATATCACCATACCCATTTTTGGTTAAAAAGACAGGCTGAGCCGTTTCATGCACTGTTTTGGAAATGTCCGCAAAGTTATTTCGCAAATCCGATACAGGTCTAATCATATTCATACCATCAACCTCCTTACCATTATTTTAGCGTAATTATGCTAAAATATCAACATCCTTTATTTTCTGTTTTTAGGCGGAAACAAAGCGTTAACGCAATCGGTCGCTAAATAATTCATGTACTCATCGTCCGACATAACGTTGATCCCGCGAATACCATTCACCGCACACCCAACCAGCAGCCCGGCATCGACCTCACTTTCCGCAAAAATCATGTGTTTTGCCTGCTCCTGCACCTGCTCTTTTCTGGTCTTTCCATATATGATTATTTTCTTGCTCGTCCAAATCATAATATAACAAAAACCTAACGAATACTGATAAATCCGATAGGTTTTTACTATGCTTTATGTCTATTTCCTGATATAATTAGTATGCTACCACCCCTATACAGGTAGAAAAAGGGGGTGCGTATTCAGTGAGCGTTCTCTCATCATTTTTACTCTCCGTTCTGGCAAGTGTAGTCGCCTACTACATCTGCAAATGGCTGGACGGGAAGCAGTAACTGGTAGCCAGCCTCAGGCCTAAGCCACCTGCTCCAAAACGGAATAGAAAAGCCCCGGTGCTGGAACACCGGGGCTTTTCGCGTGCTCAATGAGCACTCTCATCATTTTGCCTATTGTCATTATAGCATATGACTACGGCCTTAGCAAGTCTATCCCCGCACAAAAGATTTTATTCCCCTTGCTGCCAGTCCGCACACATTTGCTTATAACATTGACACTCCCTACGGATAAATCTGGGAGATTCTCGATTCGTTGACCGCAGCCTGCACCGTGTGAGGTCTTACATGGTCTCCCCGAGCGTATTAGGTTCGGGCGTGTCCCGCCCTACCGTATGGAAGGCCTACGCCAACAGGCGCAGGCCTTCGTTGAGGATGTTCTTCGCGGCGTTGACGTCCCGGTCGTGGACGGTATCGCAAATCGGGCAAGTCCATGAAAAACGGCGGTGAGGAAAATGACCTGCACCTGCGGACGTTAGAAGTGGCGCAGATTCGGGAAGATGAATATTTCGGAAGCCTGATTGCGGATGATCTGAAAGGTATTCTCCGTGACATTCGGAGTGAACACCGCCCCGACACCATGACCGCGGATGAAGTCTCCTTTGCAGAAAATACACAGAACTATAGCAAGCCTCTTAAATAATGCATCCTCTTTACAGCAGTGGTAAAATATAGTGTAGGAGATGATATTATGCTACACAATGAA
>CAVCXB010000249.1:0-2756 GCA_963605535.1 Wujia chipingensis | reverse complement strand
TATTTAGAGAAAAGCCTGAAAAATCAATGATTTAGGGCTTGACATTATAGGAAGGCAGGTTGGCAAGATGGATTTTGAAAACAGTCAATATTATACAAACCGAGAACTGAGCTGGATTCAGTTTAACTATCGTGTACTAGAAGAGGCAAGGGACAAGAGCAATCCGCTGTTCGAGCGCCTCAAATTCTTAAGCATCACCGCATCCAATTTGGATGAATTTTTCATGGTACGTGTGGCTTCCCTTAAGGATATGGTAAATGCCGGCTATAAAAAGCCGGATATCGCGGGCATGACACCGAAGGAGCAGCTTTCCGCGATCAGCGAAGCACTTCATGAATTTACACAGACACAGTATTCGACCTATAACAGAAGTCTGCTTCCATTGCTCGCAAAAGAGCACATCACCGTGCTGACCTCATTTGAACAGATGAGTGACGAGGAAGCAGCGTTTGCTGATAACTTCTTTATGGAGCGCGTGTATCCGGTTCTGACACCGATGGCGGTAGATGCGTCTCGCCCATTTCCATTGATTCGCAATAAGACATTGAATATCGCAGCGCTGATTAAGACAAAGAAGCAAAATGCAGAGGACATTGATCCAGAGCTTGAGTTTGCGACTGTTCAGGTTCCGTCTGTGATGGGACGAATCGTACAGCTGCCGTGTGCAGAGGGTGTGAAGATGATTCTTCTTGAGGAGATTATCCGCCGAAATATCAGCAAGCTGTTCTTAAATTACGATGTCATCAGCACTGCAGCGTACCGCATCGAGCGAAATGCAGACCTTAGCATCGACGAGGAAGAGGCAGAGGACTTGCTTCAGGAGATTGAAAAGCAGTTAAAGCAGCGCCAGTGGGGCGAGGCAATCAAGCTTGAAGTAAGCGAAGAGGTTGATCCGTATCTGCTTAAATATCTGAAAAAAGAGCTGGCAATTTCCGATGAGGAGATCTATAAGATTCAGGGACCGCTCGATCTGACCTTCTTAATGAAGATCTACGGCATGGATGGATTTGACGCGTTTAAGCAGCCAAAGTATAAGCCGCAGCGCTGCCCGCAGATCGATCCGGAGTTGTCTATCTTTGACAATATCAAGAAGGGCGATATTTTCCTGCATCATCCATACATCACGTTCGATCCGGTTGTAAACTTTATTAAAGAGGCAGCAGTGGATCCAAAGGTACTGGCAATTAAGCAGACGTTATATCGTGTCAGCGGAAATTCGCCGATTGTAGCTGCTCTTGCAAAGGCAGCAGAAAACGGCAAGCAGGTAACGGTTCTTGTCGAGTTAAAGGCACGTTTTGACGAGGAACACAATATCGTCTGGGCAAAGATGCTGGAGAAGGCAGGCTGCCATGTTATCTATGGTCTGCGTGGCTTAAAGACACACAGTAAGATTACCTTGATCGTGCGCGACGAGGAGGATGGCATCTGCCGCTACGTTCATCTGGGAACCGGAAACTACAACGATGCGACCGCAAAGCTTTATACCGACTGTGGTATCATGACCTGCAACCGCATGATCGGTGAGGATGCTACCGCTGTATTTAACATGCTTTCTGGTTATTCCGAGCCAGAGGCTTGGAATCAGCTTGCCGTTGCACCGCTGTGGCTGCGCGGAAAATTCATTTCCTGGATTCAGAGAGAGACCGAGTTTGCAAAGAGCGGCCGTCCGGCATACATCATTGCAAAGATGAATTCTCTTTGCGACAAGGGCATCATCGCAGCGCTCTACGAGGCATCCGCAGCTGGCGTGCAGATCGATCTGATCATCCGCGGTATCTGCTGTGTGAAGACTGGCATTCCGGGCATCAGCGAGAACATCCGCGTGCGTTCCATCGTCGGTACCTTCCTTGAACACAGCCGTATTTTCTGCTTTGCAAATGGCGGAAATGAAGAAATCTACATGGGCAGTGCCGACTGGATGCCGCGTAATCTTGATCGAAGAGTGGAGATCACCTTCCCGGTATTAGACCCGACCGTGCGTGCAAAGGTGCGTCACATCTTAGAACTGGAGCTTGCCGATACGGTACGTGCCAGAGTCATGAAGATGGACGAAAGCGGTCAGTACGAGCGCATCGACAAGAGAGGAAAGGCGCTGATCGATTCTCAGGAAGCATTCTGCGAGGAGGCAAAGGAAGCGGCAAAAGAAGAGCATGCAGAAGGCTTACAGCAGCAGCGCATTTTCGAGCCGCTTGAGGCAGCAGAGGACGCACAGGAATAAGAAGAATGGAGAAACTGTGAGGGTATTGAACAGTTACAGAACGGAGAAAAAATATGGATCAGATCAATATATTAGTAACCGATGATGAGAAGGAGATCGCGGATCTGTTAGAAATCTATCTGGTCAGCGATGGCTACCATGTCTGGAAGGCATACAGTGCCAAGGAAGGTCTTCAGATCTTACAGGAGCAGGACATTCAGCTGGCAATCTTAGACATTATGATGCCAGAGATGGACGGCATCGAGATGTGCAGACAGATCCGAAAATTCAGCAACATTCCGGTCATTTTCTTAAGTGCCAAGTCTGCTGATCTGGACAAGATTCTCGGACTCGGCTGCGGCGCAGATGATTATGTGACAAAGCCGTTTAGTCCGCTTGAGCTGACCGCACGTGTGAAGTCACAGCTTCGCCGTTACACCGAATTGAATCCGGATGGTGCTCGGAAAAAGGAAAACAAAGAGATTATTTCCATTCGCGGTGTTGTGATCAATCGAACTACACATGTTGTAACTGTGGACGGTGAGGAGATTAAGCTGAC
>CAVCXB010000248.1:0-2779 GCA_963605535.1 Wujia chipingensis | reverse complement strand
CTCTTTTGCTTGATTTCCGTTCAAGCTGAGCGAACCTTTGAACGCCTCCGTTACTCTTTAGGAGGCGACCGCCCCAGTCAAACTGCCCACCTAACAATGTCCCCCGCCTTGATTCAAAGGCGCAGGTTAGAATTCCAATATCGCAAGGATGGTATCCCAACGGCCACTCCACAAGCGCCAAAGCACCTGCTTCCCAGTGTCCCATCTATCCTGTGCATGCAACATCGAAACCCAATATTAGGCTACAGTAAAGCTCCATGGGGTCTTTCCGTCTTGTCGCGGGTAACCGGCATCTTCACCGGTACTACAATTTCGCCGGGCGGGCTGTTGAGACAGTGCCCAAATCATTACGCCTTTCGTGCGGGTCAGAACTTACCTGACAAGGAATTTCGCTACCTTAGGACCGTTATAGTTACGGCCGCCGTTCACTGGGGCTTCGATTCAATGCTTGCACATCTCCTCTTAACCTTCCAGCACCGGGCAGGCGTCAGCTCGTATACGTCATCTTTCGATTTAGCACAAACCTGTGTTTTTGGTAAACAGTTGCTTGGGCCGATTCTCTGCGGCTCCATCTCTGGAGCACCCCTTCTCCCGAAGTTACGGGGTCAATTTGCCGAGTTCCTTAACAACCCTTCTCCCGTTGGCCTTAGAATCTTCTTCCTACCTACCTGTGTCGGTTTGCGGTACGGGCACCTCAGAAATACACACAGCTTTTCTCGCCATCTTCCATCTCAGACTTCGGTACTAATTTCCCTCGATCTCTACCGGAACCAACACCCGGCTCTGAGACTTCAAATGTGTCCCTGTGCTTAACTCTTTTGGTGGTGACGGAATCTCTACCGTCTGTGCATCGGCTACGCCTTTCGGCCTGACCTTAGCTCCCGACTAACTTGGAGCGGACGAACCTTCCTCCAAAAACCTGAGGCTTTCGGCCATGCAGATTCTCACTGCATTCGCGCTACTCATTCCGGCATTCTCACTTCTATACACTCCACAGCCGCTTGCGCTACTGTTTCTCCGCGTATACAACGCTCCCCTACCCAACACATTTCTGTGTTGCCTAAGCTTCGGTGTCAGGTTTAGCCCCGTTAAATTCTCCGCGCAAAGACGCTCGACCAGTGAGCTATTACGCACTCTTTGAATGAGTGGCTGCTTCTGAGCCAACATCCTGGTTGTCTGCGTATCTTCACATCGTTTTCCACTTAACCTGACTTTGGGACCTTAGCTGTAGATCTGGGCTGTTTCCCTTTTGACAATGACATTTATCTGACACTGTCTGACTCCCAAGCATCAATACTCTGGCATTCTGAGTTTGATAAGCTTCGCTAACCTCTCGGCCGCTAGGCTATTCAGTGCTTTACCTCCAGGTATCTAACTTGAGGCTAGTCCTAAAACTATTTCGGGGAGAACCAGCTATCTCCGGGTTCGATTGGAATTTCTCCGCTACCCACAGTTCATCCGCCGCCTTTTCAACGGAGGTCGGTTCGGTCCTCCATGGAATTTTACTTCCACTTCAACCTGACCATGGGTAGGTCACCCGGTTTCGGGCCCATTATATGCAACTTAACGCCCTCTTCAAACTCGCTTTCGCTTCGGCTCCAGTCCTTAAGACCTTAACCTTGCTGCATACAATCGCTCGCCGGACCGTTCTACAAAAAGTACCCTATCACGCATTGACGCGCTCTAGGTGCTTGTAGGCACAGGGTTTCAGGTTCTCTTTCACTCCCCTCCCGGGGTGCTTTTCACCTTTCCTTCACAGTACTATACGCTATCGGTCACTGGGTAGTATTTAGGGTTGGAGGGTGGTCCCCCCATCTTCCGACCAGGTTTCACGTGTCTGGCCGTACTCTGGAAATCGCTCAGCTCTCGTCATTTTCACCTACGTGGTTCTCACACTCTCTGACCGGCCTTCCCATGCCGTTCGGTTAACAACTTAAGTCCTAAATGCAGTCCGTACCCCGAAAGTCTTTCGACTCTCGGTTTGCCCTCTTCCGCGTTCGCTCGCCACTACTTACGGAATCTCGTTTGATGTCTCTTCCTCGCCCTACTTAGATGTTTCAGTTCAGGCGGTTCCCCCGATGCACCTATTTTTAAGTTCAGTGCAACGTACCTGAGTATGAACCCAGGTGAGTTTCCTCATTCAGAAATCTCCGGATCAATGCTTATTTGCAGCTCCCCGAAGCTTTTCGCAGCTTATCACGTCTTTCATCGGCTCCCAGTGCCAAGGCATTCGCCCTGCGCCCTTGTTCGCTTGACCTTCAAACGTTCTTAAAGAACATTTGGTATCCTCTTGATTCTCTCTTGCCAACGAAGATTATGTTACCCTTCCTTTTGAAATTGTAATATTTCTTAAAAAGAACTTACTATAATCTTTGTTTCGCAGTTATTATTCAGTTTTCAAGGTACGTCTTAGAAGGTTCTTTCAGACTTTCGTCTGTCAGGGCCCTCAAAATCGAACAATATCTAATCAACTTGTCGTTCAACCTGTCCAAGAACAACCGATCTTTGATCTGCTGTTCTTGCCTGACTCCTTAGAAAGGAGGTGATCCAGCCGCAGGTTCTCCTACGGCTACCTTGTTACGACTTCACCCCAATCACCAGTTTTACCTTCGGCGGCGTCCTCCTTGCGGTTAGACTACCGACTTCGGGTCCCCCCGGCTCTCATGGTGTGACGGGCGGTGTGTACAAGGCCCGGGAACGTATTCACCGTGGCATGCTGATCCACGATTACTAGCAATTCCGACTTCGTGCAGGCGAGTTGCAGCCTGCAGTCCGAACT
>CAVCXB010000247.1:0-2782 GCA_963605535.1 Wujia chipingensis | reverse complement strand
GAACCACCCATTCCATTATATAGAGCCAATGATTACATCAAGTTGCAAACACGTGTTATTCCGCTATTCCACGATCCGCTTGACAGTTGAGTCCCATCTCCCTGCACCCTCTAAAAGCGCTCAGTTGGCAAAAATAATGTCCTTTGGCAACACTGAGCTTTCCAAATGTAGCAGGGAGATAACCCAACTATAAAGCAGCTTTCGCGGCATATGCTCGTAATGCAAGAATAGCAAATGATAAAGATGAAATCACTGCAATAGATTCTGACCCTCGTTACAAAAAGCATAGATATACTAAAAATCTATGCTATCCTTAAGTATTCAAACCCCATGTAATTTTATTGTTGATTTTTACAAACCCCCCACATGATTTTACATTACCAAATAAGTTGATCTATGTTTTTTTATTATTAATATGCAATATTAATGCATATGACATAGTACTAGAAATATCTTAAAATTAATCAAGTAAATAAAAAAGAACCGGCAACGAACTAGATTCACTCAAAAGAGCTATTTTCGTCCCTGGCGTGCTTAACTTCTGTGTTCGGGATGGGAACAGGTGTGACCACGCCGGTATCGTCACCGGATCTATATTCAGGTTTGTTCCCTGAAAACTGAATAACAGTTATTTTAGATAAGACTTTCTGTAAATTGTAGAGCGTTCTCGTGTGATTAAACCCTCGACCTATTAGTATCAGTCAACTCAATGCCTCACAGCACTTACATCTCTGACCTATCTACCTCGTCGTCTTCAAGGGGTCTTACTTAATTTCTTAATGGGAAATCTCATCTTGGAGTCGGTTTCACGCTTAGATGCCTTCAGCGTTTATCCGGTCCATACTCAGCTACCCAGCTGTGCCACTGGCGTGACAACTGGTGCACCGTAGGTATGTCCACCCTGGTCCTCTCGTACTAGGGGCAGCTCTCCTCAAATTTCCAACGCCCACAACAGATAGGGACCGAACTGTCTCACGACGTTCTGAACCCAGCTCGCGTACCGCTTTAATGGGCGGACAGCCCAACCCTTGGAACCGAATCCAGCTCCAGGATGCGATGAGCCGACATCGAGGTGCCAAACCTCGCCGTCGATGTGAACTCTTGGGCGAGATCAGCCTGTTATCCCCAGGGTAGCTTTTATCCGTTAAGCGACGGCCATTCCATTCTGCACCGCCGGATCACTAATTCCGACTTTCGTCCCTGCTCGACTTGTGTGTCTCGCAGTCAAGCACTCTTCTGCATTTACGCTCGACGAATGATTTCCAACCATTCTGAGAGTACCTTTGAGCGCCTCCGTTACTCTTTGGGAGGCGACCGCCCCAGTCAAACTGCCCATCTGCCACGGTCCTCTATCCAGGTAATGGTCTAGAGTTAGAATTTCAATTAAATAAGAGTGGTATCCCAACGGTGACTCCTTCGAAACCTAAATCCCGATCTCTTCGTCTCCCACCTATACTGTGCATATTTAACCGAAACTCAATAGCAGACTGCAGTAAAGCTCCATGGGGTCTTTCCGTCTAGTTGCGGGTAACCTGCATCTTCACAGGTACTAAGATTTCACCGAGTCTGCTGCCGAGACAGTGCCCAAATCATTACACCTTTCGTGCGGGTCAGAACTTACCTGACAAGGAATTTCGCTACCTTAGGACCGTTATAGTTACGGCCGCCGTTCACTGGGGCTTCAATTCAAAGCTTCGGATTGCTCCTAACTCATCCTTTTGACCTTCCAGCACCGGGCAGGTGTCACCCCCTATACATCGCCTTGCGGCTTAGCAGAGAGCTATGTTTTAGTTAAACAGTTGCTAGGGCCTTTTCACTGCGGCTCTTTCGAGCATCCCTTATAGCTAACGTACGGGATCAATTTGCCGAGTTCCTTGGCAACAGTTCTCTCGCTCACCTTAGGCTACTCGCCTTGACCACCTGTGTCGGTTTTGGTACGGGCCGCTATACAATTATCCCTAGAAGCTTTTCTTGGGAACTGGTATCTCTCTCTTCATTACTTGATCGCTCGTTCATTCGGTCCAGAGCTTTGCATCCTGCAGCGGATTTGCCTACTGCCTGCTCCTCTCTGTCCTGCCCAATCCATTTAGGGCTCGAGGTAACCTTTTCCGTCACTCCTTCAGTTGTATCGCGGGTACTGGAATATATACCAGTTGTCCATCGGCTACGCATTTCTGCCTCGTCTTAGGTCCCGACTTACCCAGGGCGGACGAACCTTCCCCTGGAAACCTTGGTCTATCGGTGTGTAGGATTCTCACCTACATCTCGCTACTCACACCGGCATTCTCACTTCCAAACGCTCCAGCACTCCTTTCGGTATACCTTCAACGCTGTTTGGAACGCTCCCCTACCACTTATATTTGCATATAAATCCATAGATTCGGTACTATGCTTAGCCCCGGTTAATTTTCGGCGCAGAGATACTCGACTAGTGAGCTGTTACGCACTCTTTTAAGGATGGCTGCTTCTGAGCCAACCTCCTAGCTGTTTGCGCGTCTCCACATCCTTTTCCACTTAGCATAGATTTTGGGACCTTATCTGATGATCTCGGCTGTTTCCGTTTTGACCATGGACCTTATCACCCACAGTCTGACTGCTGAGTATTCACTCTTGGCATTCGGAGTTTGATTTCATTTGGTACGGCTAGACGCCGCCCGCATCAATTCAGTGCTCTACCTCCAAGGTGATTCGCTCAACGCTAGCCCTAAAGCTATTTCGGGGAGAACCAGCTATCGCCGTGTTCGATTGGAATTTCTCCGCTAATCACAAGTCATCCGCCAAC
>CAVCXB010000246.1:0-2787 GCA_963605535.1 Wujia chipingensis | reverse complement strand
CTTACCTGACAAGGAATTTCGCTACCTTAGGACCGTTATAGTTACGGCCGCCGTTCACTGGGGCTTCAACTCACTGCTTCCTCTTGCGATTCACAGATCCTCTTAACCTTCCAGCACCGGGCAGGTGTCACCCCCTATACTTCGCCTTGCGGCTTCGCAGAGAGCTATGTTTTAGTTAAACAGTCGCTTGGGCCTTTTCACTGCGGCTCTTTCGAGCGCTCCTTCTTGCTAACTTACGGAGCCATTTTGCCGAGTTCCTTGGCAACAGTTCTCTCGCTCACCTCGGGATACTCTCCCTGCCCACCTGTGTCGGTTTTGGTACGGGCCGTATATGCATTGCTAGAAGCTTTTCTTGGAAGCTGGCATCTCATGCTTCGCTACTTGATCGCTCGTTCGCTTACCTTTCACGCCTTCGCCTTTCAGTGACCGGATTTGCCTGGTCACTAGCTACCTCGCTTCGCCCTAAATCCATTAATAGGGTCATGTTAGCCTTCTCCGTTCCTCCTTCGCTCCATATACGGGTACAGGAATATCTGCCTGTTTTCCATCCACTACGCCTTTCGGCCTCGCGTTAGGTCCCGACTTACCCAGGGCGGACGAACCTTCCCCTGGAATCCTTGGGCTTTCGGTGTGTAGGATTCTCACCTACATCTCGCTACTCACACCGGCATTCTCACTTCCATGCTGTCCACCGCTCCTCACGATACGGCTTCTTCCTGCATGCAACGCTCCCCTACCATATTCTAGGAATATCCGCAGCTTCGGTATCCGGCTTAGCCCCGGTACATTTTCGGCGCAGGGTCACTCGACTAGTGAGCTGTTACGCACTCTTTAAAGGATGGCTGCTTCTGAGCCAACCTCCTAGTTGTCTGGGCATCCCCACATCCTTTTCCACTTAGCCTGTATTTTGGGACCTTAACTGGCGGTCTGGGCTGTTTCCCTCTTGACCATGGACCTTATCACTCACAGTCTGACTGCCGGACATCCCATATGACATTCGCAGTTTGATTGTATTCAGTACCCCGGGATGGGGCCATCACACATTCAGTGCTCTACCTTCACATGGGTTCACTCCGACGCTAGCCCTAAAGCTATTTCGGGGAGAACCAGCTATCTCCGGGTTCGATTGGAATTTCACCCCTAGCCACAACTCATCCGCCAACGTTTCAACGGGGGTCGGTTCGGTCCTCCATCGGGTTTTACCCCAACTTCAACCTGGTCATGGCTAGATCACCCGGTTTCGGGTCTACTGCATGCAACTTTCGCCCTCTTAAGACTCGCTTTCGCTTCGGCTCCGCATATCCTGCTTAACCTCGCTCCATACAGTAACTCGCCGGTTCATTCTACAAAAGGCACGCCATCACCCTTTAACGGGCTCTGACTTCTTGTAGGCATATGGTTTCAGGTTCTCTTTCACTCCCCTCCCGGGGTTCTTTTCACCTTTCCCTCACGGTACTGGTTCACTATCGGTCACTCTCTCGTATTTAGCCTTGCCGGATGGTCCCGGCCGATTCAGACAGGATTCCTCGTGTCCCGCCCTACTCAGGTGTCATCTCTCTCCAGTCTCTCATTTCGAGTACGGGGCTCTCACCCTCTCTCGCTCACCTTCCCATGTGATTCCTCTATGATCCTCTGTAAGATTTATCGATGATCCTACTACCCCGATCCTCAGATCGGTTTGGGCTCCTTCCCTTTCGCTCGCCGCTACTCAGAAAATCATTCTTATTTTCTCTTCCTGCAGGTACTTAGATGTTTCAGTTCCCTGCGTCTCGCCTCATCATGTCTATGTATTCGACATGTGATACATGGACTTGACTCCATGTGGGTTCCCCCATTCGGATACCCCGGGCTCTTCGTTTCCTTACAACTTACCCGGGCTTTTCGCAGTTTGGCGCGTCCTTCTTCAGTTTCGAGTGGCCAGGCATTCGCCGTACGCCCTTCCTTACTTAATCAGTGGTTCTCGTGTGTTTCGAGATTTCGTTCTTCTTCTCAAGAACTGTTTTTTACTGTTTTCTCAGTTTATCTTACAACTTTTCGTTATAGACCTTTTCTGTTATGTCTTTTCTTCATGTTGTTCAGTTTTCAAAGATCGATTTCTTGAGTAACTCTCCGGTCACTCAAAACTAAACAGGAATCTTTTTCCTAAACCTCTTATTTCGCCGTTTCTTCTTTCTCCTTAGAAAGGAGGTGATCCATCCCCACGTTCCCGTAGGGATACCTTGTTACGACTTCACCCCAATCATCAGTCCCACCTTAGACAGCTCCTTCCTTGCGGTTAGGCCACCGGCTTCGGGTGTTACCGACTCTCATGGTGTGACGGGCGGTGTGTACAAGGCCCGAGAACGTATTCACCGCGACATGCTGATTCGCGATTACTAGCGATTCCATCTTCGTGCAGTCGAGTTGCAGACTGCAGTCCGAACTGAGAACAGTTTTATGGGTTTCGCTCCACCTCGCGGCTTCGCTTCCCTCTGCTCTGTCCATTGTAGCACGTGTGTAGCCCAGGTCATAAGGGGCATGATGATTTGACGTCATCCCCGCCTTCCTCCGGCTTGTCACCGGCAGTCTCGCCAGAGTCCCCAACTTAATGCTGGCAACTGGCAACAGGGGTTGCGCTCGTTGCGGGACTTAACCCAACATCTCACGACACGAGCTGACGACAACCATGCACCACCTGTCTTCTCTATAGCTATCTCTCCATCTCTGGAGCCTTTAGATCGATGTCAAGACCTGGTAAGGTTCTTCGCGTTGCTTCGAATTAAACCACATGCTCCACCGCTTGTGCGG
>CAVCXB010000245.1:0-2797 GCA_963605535.1 Wujia chipingensis | reverse complement strand
GAGTTGCCAAAAGGCAGCTCCTTTTTGCGCGCAAAATTTTCGTGAAATTTCTGAGAATCTTAAGAAAATAACATGAGAGTTTTTGATTCATGAGAAAGGCAGTGCCGATTTGGGGGAGTAGAGTAACTGAATTTAGTTTATTAGCATTAAGAGGAGTTTTTTCTATATGAAAACAAAGAGAGAGACGGTCAGAAACGTAGCGATCATTGCACACGTTGACCACGGTAAGACAACACTGGTAGATGAATTGTTAAAACAAAGCGGTGTATTCCGTGAGAATCAGGAAGTTCAGGAGCGCGTCATGGACTCAAATGATATCGAGCGAGAGAGAGGTATCACCATTCTGTCCAAGAATACCGCAGTTACCTATAAGGATTGCAAGATCAACATCATCGACACACCAGGACATGCGGATTTCGGTGGCGAGGTAGAGCGAGTACTGAAGATGGTAAACGGCGTTATCCTTGTTGTTGACGCATTTGAGGGCCCGATGCCGCAGACAAAGTTCGTTTTAAGCAAGGCGCTTGAGCTTAACCTTTCTGTTATTGTATGTATCAATAAGATTGACCGTCCGGAGGCTAGACCGACGGAGGTTGTAGATGAAGTATTAGAACTTCTGATGGATCTGGACGCAAGCGATGAGCAGTTAGACTGTCCATTCCTGTTTGCATCTGCAAAGGCAGGTTTTGCCGTTCGTGATCTTGACGATCCGAGAGAGAATATGGCACCGCTGTTTGAGACCATCATCGACCACATTCCGGCACCAGAAGGTGATCCGGAGGCTCCGACTCAGGTTCTGATCAGCACCATCGACTACAACGAGTATGTAGGACGTATCGGCGTTGGTAAGGTCGACAACGGTTTTGTAAAAGTAAATCAGGATTGTGTTATCGTAAACCATCACGATCCGAGTATGAAGCGCCGCGTTAAGATCAGCAAGCTGTATGAGTTTGATGGTCTGAACAAGGTAGAGGTACAGCGTGCCGATATCGGTTCCATCGTTGCTATTTCTGGTATCAGTGATATTCACATCGGTGACACCATCTGTTCTCCGGAGAATCCGATAGCGATTCCGTTCCAGAAGATTTCTGAGCCGACTATCGCAATGAATTTCATGGTAAACGACAGCCCGCTTGCTGGTCAGGAAGGAAAGTTCGTTACTTCCAGACACTTAAGAGAGAGACTGTTCCGCGAACTGAATACCGATGTTTCTCTTCGTGTTGAGGAGACCGAGAACATGGATAGCTTTAAGGTATCCGGTAGAGGTGAACTTCATCTTTCCGTTCTTGTTGAGAACATGCGTCGTGAGGGATATGAGTTTGCAGTCAGCAAGGCAGAGGTTTTAACAAAGAGAGATGAGAGAAATCGTCTGTTAGAGCCTATGGAGCTTGTTTATATCGATGTTCCGGATGAGTTTTCCGGTACCGTTATCCAGAAGCTGTCCAGCCGTAAGGGTGAGCTTCACGGAATGGGAACCACACAGGGCGGCTATACCAGACTGGAGTTCTCCATCCCGTCCAGAGGTCTGATCGGTTTTAGAGGCGAGTTTATGACCGATACCAAGGGAAATGGTATCATCAACACCATTTTCGATGGCTATGAGGAGTACAAGGGCGATATCCAGTACCGTAAGCAGGGCTCCATCATCGCATTCGAGGATGGCGAGAGTATCACTTATGGTCTGTACAACGCACAGGAGAGAGGTGTATTGTTTATCGGACCTGGTGAGAAGGTTTACTCTGGTATGATTGTCGGCCAGACTGGTAAGGCAGAGGACGTAGAGGTCAATGTCTGCAAGACAAAGCATCTGTCCAACACCCGTTCTTCCGGTTCCGATGATGCACTGCGTCTTGTTCCAAAGAAGGTAATGAGCCTTGAGCAGTGTATGGATTTCATTGATACCGACGAGCTTCTTGAGGTAACACCAAAGAACCTTCGTATCCGTAAGAAGATTCTGGATCCAACACTTCGTAAGCGTGCAGCACTGCGTAAGCAGCAGTAAGCATAGATAAAAATAAATGAAATGGTGCGGCGCGCTTTGCGCCGCGCGGCAAAGGAGGATTTTTATGGAGTTAAGAACTGCTGTAAGTCCAAGAGATGTCAAGACCTACACCACACAGAGACTTAGAGAGGAATTTCTGATTCAGGGACTGTTTGTACCGGGCGAGATTAAGCTGGTATACAGCCACATTGATCGTATCATTACCGGAAGTGCAACACCGGCAGAGACCCCACTCGAGCTGACCGCAGGAGATGAGCTTCGTGCAAAGTATTTCTGTGAGAGAAGAGAGCTTGGCGTTATCAACATCGGCGGCAAGGGAACTATCACCCTGGATGGCAAGGTATATACCGTTGACCACAAGGAAGGTATGTACATCGGAATGGGAACACAGAAGATTGTGTTCGCCAGTGAGGATGCTTCCAAGCCGGCAAAATTCTATTTAAACAGTGCTCCGGCACATCGCACATGTCCGACCGTTCTGATCAAGCCAGAAGGCACACCAGAGGAAGGCGTTGTTATCGTTAAGGATGAGAATAAGGTAGAGCTTGGTTCTCTGGAACTTTCCAATCATCGTACCATCTGCAAGTACATCCTTCCAGGACAGGTAGAGAGCTGCCAGCTGGAGATGGGTATGACAAAGCTTGAGCCAGGCAGTGTATGGAACACCATGCCGTGCCACACTCATGACAGACGTATGGAGGTTTATCTGTACTTCGATATGCCAGAAGATGCATTCGTTATGCATTACATGGGCGAGCCGCAGGAGACCCGTCACATCGTTATGAGAAACGAAGA
>CAVCXB010000244.1:0-2810 GCA_963605535.1 Wujia chipingensis | reverse complement strand
TCATCCCTCTGCATCTCCGTATACATATCGTTGATCTCCCCAATGGTCAGCAGATCCATCTCACTGATATGCACCCCTAGCTGCACCGCCCGCAGCAAAAACAGCGGTGTTGTCATTTCCCGGTCAGTTGGTCGAAGTTTTTTTTAGCTTCCACCTGCGTCTGCACATTCAGCCCCCACAGCGCAATGATCTCCGGCAGCACCTGGTAAATGGAAAATGTCCCAAACTGATCCAGCCACTCATCCGCCGTGTCCGGCACGCCCGCAGGATCTGCGTGCTTTGCCATGATATAGCTGATATCCTCAAACACTTCTAACGAAAATGAATCCAACATGGAAGCCTCCGGATTCTCCTCATCAATGCTCTTCTGCAGCGCACTCAGATCCCGATAAATATCCCTGTGAAACTTGTTCCTGTAGATTCTCGGAATTGCCGCCGATGCCCGGAAGGTCACCTGCTGTCCGTCAATCTCAATCGTTTTTGTAAGCGCCATCGCTCATTCCTCCCATCACAAAATCAGGCAGAGCCGAAGCCCTGCCCTCTAATCCTTATCCCTGTGCCTCACTAACTTCCGACGCGGCCGGTGTCTGATAAACACTCTTATACCAGTTGGCATAAACTGCATCTTCTGTATTTGCTCCGGTCTTCACCTTTACCAGACCATTCGGAAGCGGCGTGGATGTCAGATCCAGCGTCTCTGTCTGCACTTCCTTAGAATCCTCATTGGTCTTACCCTCAATGGTCGGCCTTGCCGCCGTGCAGTAATACATACAATGCCTGATTTTCTTCTTATCTCCGGAAAACTCAAACAGCAATGCAAAATGCTCCGGCTCCACCGTGGAATCCTCAATCAGCACACCATTGGCATCCTCTGTTTCTTTCAAAATATCTTTCCTGAAAGAATCCGGAACCATTGCGATCTCCAGATCCCCGGAATAGCCATTGTTGGCTACCGTGGTGTAATAAACCATGTCATCCGCATAAAACGGCTCTGTGTCTCCCTCCGGATCCAGAGACAGATTCACCGCGCCCGGAATGGCCACCGGCGTGCCGAAGGTCACCTCATTGGTCTCTGGATCCAGCGTTGCCTTCGCATAATGACAGTTCTTCAGGCCAAATTTTACCTTATTCGTTGTACTCGCCATAATCTCCTACCTTTCCGCTACACACTCATCGTGTACAGCACCTCATATAATTTTTCCGATGCGATCCACACCTCGGATTTTTGCCAGAACAGCTCATGCTCAGACAGTATTTTCTCTATCTTCTCCTCCAGTTCCGGATTCTTCTCATCGGTATAAAGCTCCAGATGCAATATCTTAAAAGCCGCATACACCACATTGTCCGCTGAGAAATTCTCCGAACCAGGAAACAAAAAACACAGAAACGGCGGCTCCGGACTCTCACCCTCACAGAAATGATCATAGGCAAAGTGAATGCCCAGACTGTCTATCATCTCCATCACTTCTTCATGCGTCATCGCCCTGACCGCCTCCCTTCCTCTTCTCCATAAGCATCAGCCGCCTTTCCTCAAATCTCTTTCAATGTCTCTGAGCAGCTGATCCACACCTGCCTGCTCCGCCGGAGCGATATGCGGAAAGGCTCTCGTCCTGCCTCCGCCACGCTTTGCATGGCCATGTTCCAGAAGATGCGTCAGTTGGTATCGGTTCTTGGAATGCACCACCACCTGGATGGAATCCGAAGTCTCCCGCGTCTTCTTCACTGTCCAACTCTTCGCATACTTTCCGGTCTTCTTCGGAGCCGTGCTTTCAATCTGCTCCTTCACCGTCTTACCGGCCTTTTTCACGTCTTCCTTCAGATCATCCGCAGCAAGCTGTGCATACTCCTTGAGTCCCTTCAGCACGGTATCCGCAAGCTCATCAATCCGGATCGTCTGCCCCATCAGCGCCGCTCCTTCCTGCAGGTAAATTTCAATGACTTCTTCCTGAAATTCATGTGATCAATGCTCTCGATGTTGTAAAGCTCACCTCTGAACATAAGCCGGAACCCTGTCGTGGTAATGTCTTCCGCCTTCCTGCAATAGCGGATGCTCACCGTCATGGAGGCCGTTTCCACCGTGGTTCCAACAGCTTCCTCTTCCTTGGAGCTTGCCAGTCCTTCACCGCCGATTGTTGCAAAGCAGGAATAATAATCCGTCCAGGCATTCTTATGATTGCCATACTTATCCATCACGGCTTCATTCTTCTGGAATGTCACCCTGGACCGAAGTGCCGCTGCATCCATCAGAATTCCTCCTTCCGGCTGCCGAATAGCAATGCCCGAAGTGTCAGGTTCATGGCATGATGATCCGTCTCTTCCCTGTGCTCATACAGATACGCCACTGTAAACATCACGGCAATTTTCCCATTCGGGCATCCGGACAAATCAGCCTCATCCTCTGTCCGCAGAATGTCCAGACATTGCTTTTCCGCCGCAACGATCAGATTCTCCAACAGGGAATCATCATCTTCAAAATCCACCCGAAGGTAGTTCTTCATTTCCTCCACCGTCACGATCATCGGCATCACCCATCCTTTCTTCTTTTGCCTGCCGCTTTTCCCCGCAAACCCATTGCTTCAACAAACACAGCAAAGCTTTTCATCAGCGGCAGCACAGTTTTCTGTACAACAGCACTTTCTCTATGCTGCCGCCCAACACCCTGCACTGCCGCCTTTTACCTCATGCAGGCCTACAGGTCATAACCTTCAGTCCAGCAATATTCATCAACATCAAGAAGCCTTCATCTTCAGCAGCTGGATGCCCTCCGGAAGGATCACCTTGCCGTCCACTCTCTCCGTAGCCACAAAGCC
>CAVCXB010000243.1:0-2834 GCA_963605535.1 Wujia chipingensis | reverse complement strand
AGAAGTACGTTCGGACAGAGCTTATTATTGTTCCTGCCAAGATTTCTGTAATTGATTATTATGTAGCGACGTACAAGTGCGTCCACTGTGAGAAAGAAGTAGGCGAAAGCTACATCGAGCAGGCAAAAGCACCTGTGTCCGTTATGAAGAAGAGCATGGCGGCCGCTTCTACTGTTGCCTACGTTATGCAGGAAAAGTTCCAGAAAGGCGTGCCTCTTTACCGGCAGGAGGAATACTGGAAAGGCCAAGGCGTTGACCTGCACCGGAACACAATGGCGAACTGGATTATTCGGAGTTCAAGGTGGTTTATCCCTCTGTGGGATGCTTTCCGAAATGAACTCCTCCGGTGTGACATTGTAAATGCTGACGAAACGGACTGCCATGTCTTAAAAGAGGATGGCCGTGAGTCAAAGCAAATGTCAAAGATGTGGGTATTCTGCTCACCGGAAAAGAACATTGCACTGTACCAGTACAGACCCAGCCGTAAGGGACAGGTCGCCAAAGAGATGCTTGAGGGTTTCTCCGGTTACCTGCAGACCGACGGCTATTCGGGTTACAATGCAGTTGAGGATGTCACCCATGTTGGCTGCTGGGCACATGCACGGCGGAAATGGGTAGATTGCTTTGTGGACAAGAAACCGGTGGACGGGAGCAAATCTCAGAAAGCCTTTGAATATGTCGAAAAGCTGTTTGCCCTCGACTTGCAATGGAAAGATCTGTCGCCGGAAGAGCGTAAAGTACACCGCCAATCCGAACTGAAGCCTGTCATGGATGAGTATTGGGATTTCTTAAACAGCTTTGAAGCGGACAAAGACTCTAACCTTGGGAAAGCGAGAACTTACTCTTTGAACCAACGGCAGGCATTAGAAAGCGTTCTCATGGATGGACGACTGACGCTTACAAACAATATTGCAGAGCGCACTGTAAAACCCTTTGTCATGTCCCGGAAGAACTTCTTGTTCTGCGACACTGCCAAGGGTGCTGATGCCAGTGCATTGTGTTTCAGTATGATTGAGACAGCCAAGCGCAATGGGCTTGATCCCTTTGGATATCTGCTGTTTCTCTTACAGGAACTTCCGAAACTTGGTGAGACCCCGACAGAAGAACAGCTTGAACGTCTCTTCCCGTGGTCGGATACGATTCCTGCATACTGCCATCTTACTTGATTTTTTGTTGGGCATCTCGGTTTCGAGGTGCTCTCTTTTTAGGCTCGACGGGTGCTTATTGACCGCTTACGTCATTTCATATTATAGAGGATGTAAAGCTGGAATCCTATGGACAAGATAAAACAAAATATGCACAAAATCGAAGACTTTAGCTAAAAACGCAACAGTTCAGCAGAATACAAGCTATGCTTGCAGGTGCAGGCGGCAAAATAAAAAGAGCAAAGGCTGATTTTACACCTTTGCTCCTCAAAAAGCAGGTTATCCGTTTGTTTCGGCAGAATGCTCCAGTATGCGCCAACCATCCATGAGTGCATTATTTTCCAGAATGAAGGGATGGGCCGTATCCTGCCCCCAATCGGTATCGTACTTCAACATGAGATAATCGCTCAGTTCCGTTCGGGTTTTGAACTTGAGCAAACGGTACGGTTCCTGAAACGCAACCTTCTCCACGAAATACACCCCATCCGATGCAGGAAGAAGAACCCCTGTGTGGTCGATCATCAAGGAATTTTCTGTTTCCGAAAAACTATTGTGAAAGATAACAGAAATCAGTCGAATCTTTGAGTCTTCCTTAAATGAAAAACCACGCTTGTTCCATTCCTGCTGAAAAGTTTTCAGATAGGTTTGGATGTCCGTTGTGCTGACCGTATCAACAGGTGCAAACCATGCACTAAACTTTTGCAGGCTGTCGCCGCAAAGAGAAGCCGGATCTTCATCCAGTGTTTCATAGTCCATGAACAGGGTATCTGCGCCCGCATCCGAAGGCATCTCCTCATCGAATGTTACAAAATCGCCGAACAGACCAAAAGCGGTGATGCGGCAGTTCCATCCAGGAAAGGAGTTTTCCTTCTCCGTCCACTGATCCTGCATATCATAGGGGTCATATTTCAGGTCGAGCGGTTCTGCTGTTTCAAATCCAGAGGTGAGCCAATCCGCTTTCATATCCTGATTGAACCGCTGGACATGGTTCATAAAGGTCTGAAGACGGATATCCGATACATTCGCTCCATGCAGCAGATCGGTCAGGAGCGTTTGAGTGTCTGTGTCGGTGAGGTTGCTATACTCGATTTGCTGAAGAACAGGTTCTTGTTTTTTCTTCTGTGTGAAAACAGAGATTGCAGCCCCACCGAGAAGTAGAGCCGCAGTACCAATTAAAAATACACGACGTTTCATGACTTTAAGTCCTTTGATGTTACGTTGTAATGATAGAGAACGGTCAAGATGTGTGAAGATGATATACCGTTCTATTTTAGATACGTTTGAACTGCTAAAAAATTGCAATTTGAATGAGAAAAGCGGATGGCTCAACAGAACCATCCGCTAAAAAAGAAACAATCAGCCTTTCCGATACTTATACGCCCCCTCAATGGCGTGGATCAAATCAACAATCAGGCTGTTGTAGGGCACCGACACATTGTAGCGGCGGGCCTGCTCCACAATGGCACCGTTGATGGCGTCGATCTCTGTGGGGATACAGCGTTTCACGTCTTGATACATGGAGGAGTAGCCTTTTCCGGCGTTCTCGCAGACGTGATGCACCATGTCCAGCACCTCCATGTAGGAGAAGTGGGTGCCGTCTGCCTCGGCCACGTCCACAGCTTCGCAGATCATCTTTTCGGCAAAGTCCCATGCGTACTGATTCTCGATCATGTAGGCGATGGGTGTTTC
>CAVCXB010000242.1:0-2908 GCA_963605535.1 Wujia chipingensis | reverse complement strand
CCGTCGATGTGGACTCTTGGGCAAGATCAGCCTGTTATCCCCGGAGTACCTTTTGTCCGTTGAGCGACGGCCGTTCCGCGCCGGGCCGCCGGATCACTAGAACCCGCTTTCGCGCCTGCCCGAGGTGTCCCTCTCGCAGTCTGGCACGCTTATGCTCTTGCACTCACAAGGCCGGTTGCCGACCGGCCCGAGCGTACCTTGCGCGCGCCTCCGTTACTCTTTGGGAGGCGACCGCCCCAGTCAAACTACCCACCTGGCGGGGTCCCCCCGGTCGGGGGTTAGGGGGCCAGGGCGTCGGGGGCGGTATTCCAAGGTCGGCTCCCCCGGGGCTGGCGCCCCGGGCTCCTCGCCTCCCGCCTATCCTCTACGCGACGCCCCGGCACCCACCGCCAAGCTGCAGTGAAGGTTCACGGGGTCTTTCCGTCCTTCCGCGGGTAGGCCGCATCTTCACGACCAGTGCAGTTTCGCCGGGCCCGTGGTCGAGACAGCGCCCAGGTCGTTGCGCCTTTCGTGCAGGTCGGAACTTACCCGACAAGGAATTTCGCTACCTTAGGACCGTTATAGTTACGGCCGCCGTTTACCGGGGCTTGGCATCGCCGCTTCGCCTTGTGGGCTGACGGCTCCGCGTGACCTTCCGGCACCGGGCAGGCGTCAGACGGTATACGTCGGCTCTCGCCTTCAGCACCGTCCTGTGTTTTTGGTAAACAGTCGCCTGGGCCTCTTCGCTG
This sequence comes from Wujia chipingensis, assembly GCA_963605535.1. GTDB lineage: Bacteria > Bacillota > Clostridia > Lachnospirales > Lachnospiraceae > Anthropogastromicrobium > Anthropogastromicrobium chipingensis_A. The sequence continues at coordinate 2,180 of CAVCXB010000242.1, read as the reverse complement.
CGGCTCCCTTTGACAGGAGCGCCCCTTCTCCCGAAGTTACGGGGCGATTTTGCCGAGTTCCTTGACCACGGTTCGCCCGATCGCCTCGGTATGCTCTACCGGCCCACCTGCGTCGGTCTGCGGTACGGGCGCGCGCGCCTTTGAAACGCTTAGCGGCTTTTCTGGGACGGCTCCTCGGCGGGGTTCGCTCACTCGCTTCCCCCCTAAGACCGGCGTGTGAACGCGGGACTTCCCTCGCGTTCGCCGGCCCCTCGGGGACGGGGGCGTCCAGAACCCCGCCCCGCCTCGTCGCCGCCGTCGCCGCGTCGCTGGGCGCGCGCGGTGCAGGAATGTCCACCTGCCGTCCATCGGTCTCGGCTCGCGCCTTACCCTTAGGCCCCGACTGACCCTGGGAGGATTAGCCTTCCCCAGGAAACCTCGGGCTCTCGGCGGGGGCGTTACCCTCGCCCCTCTCGCTACTCGTGCCAGCATCCTCACTCCCAGGCGCTCCACGGGCCCTCGCCGGGCCCGCTTCGCCGCCCCTGGGAAGCTCCCCTACCGACGCGCACCGAAGTGCTGCGTCCCGCCGCTTCGGCTCACGGCTTAGCCCCGTGAATTGTCGGCGCGCCCCCACTCGGCCAGTGAGCTGTTACGCACTCCTTGGACGGGTGGCTGCTTCTGGGCCAACGTCCTGGCTGTCTGCGCGGGGGCACATCCTTTGCCACTCGGCCGTGAATTTGGGGCCTTGGCGGGCGGTCTGGGCTGTTTCCCTCTCGGGCGCGCGGCTTAGCCCGCGCGTCCTGACTCCGCCGGTTCACCCGCCTGCGTTCGGAGTTCGGTTCCCTTCGGTAGGCTGCGAGGCCCCCTAGGGGATCCGGTGGCTCTACCGCCGGCGGGCAGCCCGGCGGGCTAGCCCTAAAGCTATTTCGGGGAGAACGAGATATCTCCGGGCTTGATTGGCCTTTCACCCCTACCCCGGGGTCGTCCCCCGGCTTTTCAACGCCGGTGGGTTCGGGCGTCCACGGGGTCTCACCCCCGCTTCCCCCTGCCCCGGGGTAGATCGCCCGGCTTCGCGTCCGCGGCCGGCGACTCACGGTCGCCCTGTTCGGACTCGCTTTCGCTGCGGCTCGCCTTCAGCTAGGCCTCGCCGCCGGCCGCGACTCGCTGGCTCATTCTTCAATAGGCACGCCGTCACACCGCAAGGGTGCTCCGGCTGCTTGCGGGCGCACGGTTTCAGGCGCTGTTTCACTCCCCTCCCGGGGTGCTTTTCACCTTTCCCTCACGGTACTGGTCCACTGTCGGTCGCAGGGGAGTGCTTAGCCTTGGGGGGCGGTCCCCCCTGCTTCCCGCCGGGTTCCTCGTGCCCGGCGGTACTCCGGGCCGCGGTCCGGGAGGGGGCATGCTCCGCGTACGGGGCTCTAACCCTGTGCCGCGCGCCTTCCCATGCGTCTTCCGCCCGCATGCCCCTTTGTGACTCCCGGCGGGGACTGCGGTCCCCGCGCGCCGCGCCCTCAACCCCGGGCGTGCAACGGCCGCAGCCTTGGCACGACGCCCGGTTTGGGCTGGCCCCCTTTCGCTCGCCGCTACTCGGGGGGTCTCTGTTTGATTTCCCCTCCTCGGGGTACTTAGATGTTTCAGTTCCCCCGGTTGCCCCCCGCTTGCGCGGGTAGCAGGCCCTCGCCTGCTGGGTTCCCCCATTCGGGCACCCCGGGATCGAAGCCCGTGTGCGGCTCCCCCGGGACTTTCGCGGCTTGCCGCGCCCTTCTTCGGCTCCCTGCGCCAAGGCATCCGCCGTGCGCCCTACATACCTTCGGGGCCCCCTCGGGCCCCGAGGCCTTAGTCTCGAGAACTTCTCGTTTTCTTGCTTTCCTTCTGCGCTATGCGGCTCTCAGGGTGCCCACGTCCTGGGCTCTCGCGAGCCCCGGGGGCCGGACGCTGCGGATGCGAGGAGGTCTGCCGTTCTTGGACGGGCTTCGTCTGTCTTTTCTCCCTAGAAAGGAGGTGATCCAGCCGCACCTTCCGGTACGGCTACCTTGTTACGACTTCACCCCCCTCACCCTCCACACCTTCGACGCCTCCCCCCAAACGGTTGGGCCGGCGGCTTCGGGTGCAGACGACTCGGGTGGTGTGACGGGCGGTGTGTACAAGGCCCGGGAACGCATTCACCGCGGCGTGCTGATCCGCGATTACTAGCAACTCCG
>CAVCXB010000241.1:0-2965 GCA_963605535.1 Wujia chipingensis | reverse complement strand
AAGAACAAGAGGAAATGGCAAAAGTTTTTGTAGTAGGTCACAGAAATCCGGATACCGATTCGATTTGCTCGGCAATTTCGTATGCAAATTTGAAAAATACGGCAGGGGATGGCAAGGAATATATTGCCTGCCGTGCCGGACGTGTCAATGAGGAGACAAAATATGTGCTCGATTATTTTGGCATGTCAGAGCCGGAGCTGGTGGAGGATGTGCGTACTCAGGTAAGGGACATTGATTTTCGGCGAACACCGGGCGTCCAGCGAAACATTTCTTTAAAAACGGCATGGCGCATCATGAAGGATGAGCATGTTGTCACCGTTCCGGTTGTAAACAGAAAGCGCCTTGAGGGTGTATTGACCGTCAGCGATATCACCGATTCCTTTATGGAAGCATACGACAATGAGATTTTATCCACCGCGCATACTCGTTACAGCAATATCGTGGATACACTTGAGGGTACGCTTTTAATCGGAGATGAGAAAGCGTACTATACAAAAGGAAAGGTACTTGTTGCCGCCGCGAATCCGGATCTGATGGAGAGCTATATCAGCAAGCACGACCTTGTAATTTTGGGAAACCGTTACGAGTCTCAGCTGTGTGCGATCGAGATGGAGGCTGACTGTATCGTCGTGTGTGAGGGCGCACCAGTATCCTTAACGATTCGTAAACTTGCACAGGAGCGCGGCTGTACCGTCATCAGCACCCCGTTTGATACCTTCACCGCAGCGCGTTTCATTAACCAGAGTATGCCAATCAGTTACTTTATGAAGCGCGATCATCTGATCACCTTCGAGGAAGATGAATTTATTGACGATATTCGTGACACGATGGCTTCCGTGCGTCACCGCGATTTCCCGATCATTAACAGCCAGGGTCAGTATCTGGGTACAATTTCCCGTCGAAATTTACTCGGTGCGAAGAAAAAGCAGGTCATTCTTGTTGATCACAATGAGAGCGGACAGGCGGTGCGCGGCATTCAGGATGCGCAGATTCTTGAGATCATTGACCATCACCGTCTGGGCACAATCGAGACCATGACACCTGTTTATTTTCGAAATCAGCCGCTTGGCTGCACCGCAACCATCATCTATCAGATGTATCAGGAGCAGAATATTCCGATTAGCAGAGAGATCGCAGGTCTTTTGTGCGGTGCGATCATCTCCGATACGCTGTTATTCCGTTCTCCAACCTGTACCGCAATCGACCGCATGGTAGCAGAAAAGCTTGGCATGATTGCGAAAATTGATCTCGAAAGCTTTGCAAAGGAAATGTTTGCCGCAGGAAGCAACTTAAAAAACAAAACCGAAGAGCAGATTTTCTTCCAGGATTACAAGCGTTTCACGATGGAATCTCTTGAGGTTGGCGTGGCGCAGATCAGTTCCATGAACCCAGATGAGCTTTCTGAACTGTGTAGCCGCATGCCAGCTTATCTCGAAAAGGCGGCCGAGCAGCAGAAGGTAGACATGATCTATATGATGCTCACCAGCATCATGGATGAGAGCACAACGCTTCTTTGTTATGGAAAGCACTGCGATAAGATTGTTCAGTATGCATTTTCAAAGGAGCTTACCGATGGAAAGGTAGAGCTTCCTGGTGTGGTATCCAGAAAGAAGCAGCTCGTTCCGGCATTGATGACTGGTATTCAGATGATGATGCAGTAATCAATATTGATTCAGAGCCATGTATAAAGGAAGAATCGAAGTGTGGCTCTGGATTGAAAAGGAAGAATCGAAAATAACAAAAGTAATAATGAAGTCTCCACGCCCATGCGGTGCATCGCTCCTATGGACGTGGTACTCTGCCAGATTTGATAGAAAGCGAGAAAACAAGATAATGAGCAAACAGATTTGGAAACCGGGTAATATGCTGTACCCGGTACCGGCTGTCCTTGTCAGTACGGCAGACAGCACAGGAAAAGACAATTTAATTACAATCGCGTGGACAGGAACCGTGTGTTCCGACCCGGCGATGACCTATATTTCTGTGAGAAAAGAACGCCATTCTCATCATATGTTAAAAGAGAGCGGCGAATTTGTCATCAATCTGGTATCAGAGGACATTTGCCGCGCAGCGGATTTTTGTGGTGTGCGCTCCGGACGCGACGTGGACAAGTTTGAGGCAACTGGACTGACAAGAGAAAAAGCATCTACCTTAAATGTTCCGATGGTAAAGGAGAGTCCGGTCAATATCGAGTGCAAAGTGACACAGGTGCTTGAGCTTGGCAGCCACGACATGTTTTTGGCAAAGGTAACGGCAGTGCAGGTTGATGAGTCCTTGCTTGACGAAAAAGGAAAGTTAGACTTAAATCGCGCAAAGCTTGTTGCATATTCCCACGGCGAGTACCAGACCTTTACGAACATTTTAGGTACCTTTGGCTACAGTGTAAAGAAGAAAACAAAGAAAGTACGCTGATTTCAAACGTATGTTTTGGAAAATATTACAAAATTGTTACAGGAATGTATTCCGTTTGCAATAAAAGTGATAAAGTTCTTCTTGGGAGGTTTACAAAGGCGAAAAGTATGTTATAATAAAACAGACTTGATAAAATAGGCAAGTCATAATCAGGTTTAATTCGTCATATTGCATGAAACGCTTAATATTTGAAATCAAGTAACCATTCAGAGCCGCACCTCGATTCCGCTTCGCTTCATCTCGTTATGGCTTCTCGCCATATGAAATTGTAAGAAAAAGTACTCATTCATGCGAGCATGATTCGTACTGTTCCTTACAATTTCGCATGGCTCTGAATAGTTACAAAATATAAATAAAAATCGAAGAGAAAGATGAGTCGAATTGCCGATGGCACTAGAAAAAACTAGTTCGCGGCAATTGTTTCGACCTGTCCGCGTTCACGGGTAGCGTGGATTGAAATCCAAAAATCCCCATTGCGGATTGGAAACGGGAGATAGAAATATATGGAACAATATGTAATAAAAGGCGGGAATCCGCTGGTTGGCGACGTTGT
>CAVCXB010000240.1:0-3222 GCA_963605535.1 Wujia chipingensis | reverse complement strand
TACCAACCACACGAAAACCCTGAAACAAACTCTCATACTGCACCTTATCATGCAGCGAGGACGCACCCTGCGTCCATGCTTGCCAAGTCAGCCGCTTTTTCAATTTCTCTAATTCCTTTACAATGTTCTTAAACATCGGAATAGGCTGCTTAAAGACGTAATAAAGATGGATACCCGTGCCGGAAGATACCAAATATGTAGGCCGTGGCAACCCCCAGACAAATTTCAGCATCTCATGGCCGCGCTCGATCTGTTCCATGAAGAACTCCCACTGCTTCCGCTCCTCAACACCGTCAAGATCAATAGCCAGCGCATACATAAACCGAGCATTGGAAGACTTCCGGCTCTTGCCTGCATAACTGATCGGACTCATAAGACAGAAATCATCCGTCCCAGCCATATCCCCAATCACATCAAGATCATCAGTAATCGTCATACGCTTTGCGCGCTTGCTGCCTTTCTCAATCGCAACCGCGATACCATTATATTTCCCATCCTCAAATACACCACGCTCCTCAAACGAATCCTCAGGAAAAACATCCCGATAAAAGTCCATATAGTGAACCTCGTCAAAATTCGCCGCTAAAGCACCTAATATATCATACATCGCCACACACCTCCAGCCCCCTATCAGGGCGTTATATTATCAATGAAGTTTTTCCACCCATTTCCCGACAAAAAAATCGGTCGCTTTTCGACCGTATTTGCTTGTCCATATTTTACAGTAACGGCACGAGGGTGTCAATCCCTCGTGCCGTGTTTCTCTTTAATTTCTTGGAGTTGCACTCGGATACTCTTTTTTCTCTCTACTACTGCTTTAGGTTGTGCCTTTAATGTCCTATTGCACGCCTGTACCGTTGCACCTAATGAGATTACAGCATTTATGATTCTCTGCCATCGCTCCCATGTCAGGCCCTTCACTCGCCCAAAGAGTGATTTCTTTGTTTGAATATCCTGCGTTTCCGCAGTTACCCCCATACATTTCTCCATAAGAGTGTTTACTACGTCTATTAGCAGCTTCTTTTGTTTCTGTAACTTCTCTGTTTCTTTCTTAAAGTTCGAGATCATCTCTCCGGTGTCGGCGCATACTTGCTTCAGCTGCTCGTTTTGCTTCTTTAGCTCGGCATTCTCTTTCTGTATCTCCTGCACTTCGTCGGCTTCGCTCTGCTGCGCGTTCTTGTCTGCCAGCTTCTGCATTTCCGACTTGAGCAGCGATATTTGCGATGAAAGTTCCGATATTGTCTGCTCCTGCTGCGCGATCGTCTTGCTTTGCTCCTCGATCAGCAGCGAGCTGCTCTCTTGCACGCTGCTCTGCTTGCTGGTTTCGTGCATTGCCCTCAAACTCACGTTCTAAGCCATCCTTTCCAAAGTCCATGTTATAATACTTCTCCAGCTTGTTATTACGGATTTTGCACTGCTTTTCGCCCTGTTCTTGCCGTTTTAAGTCTGTAAAGGTGATATATTTGTGGCTGTCCTGCCAGTCTACGCCGTATCCTCGCTCATTCATACGCTGCACAAAGTCTGCGCGGCTGGTGGCCTGTTCTCGGCAGTCCAATATCGCCAGCGCAATATCTTGCACATAGCTCTTTACCTCGCCCTGCTCGGCCTTTTTTAGAAACTGATAGGTGTCCTTGCTGAACGCTACCGTTTCCTCACGCTCCTGTCCGGCAAAGGTCTTTCCCTTTTCGGTAATATGCAGCCCGTATTTCGCGCACAGCTGGTCGGAATAATCTTTCATGGCCTGCAGCTCCGCCTTGCTCTGCTGAATCTTGTGGCCGTCTACGCAACTCACGCTGTTCACTACAAAATGCGTATGTATGTGCTTCTTGTCCTCGTGGGTGGCAATCAGTACCTCGAAGTCTTGCCACTCTGGGCGTGAAGCCGCCAGCTGGCACGCGATCTGGTGCGCCTGCACCGGATCTATATTTTCCTCCGGTGCAAAACTCTGAACAAAATGTTTATACGTTCGTCCACCATTTTTCCTCCATAGACGTTTTGTAAATTCCATTTGTTCTTGAACCATGTCTGGTGTGCAATTTAGGCAACTAAGTAACTTTTGCTCTGTTTTTTCTTCTTTCATCACATAATTAAGAATTGTCTTTATTCCAGCTCTGGAAGATACGGCTTTAATAACTGCCATACATTATTCACCTCATTCAGCACTGTTGACAGTTCTTTTTTATAGTCAATATAACCACGCTCATTAAGCCTTTGAGCAATCTGATTTAGGTTCACGCCTTGCCGTCTTAATTCTGGCATGATTGCTATAATGCCGTCTGTGTTCACTACTTTCTTCCCCAATACACAGGATAAAATATACCTCTGCTGGTTCATACCGCTTTCAGCGATTTTTTGCTGAAGCAGCTCCCATTCCTCCTCACTAACTCGGAATGAGAGCTGCTTCGGTCTACTCTTATTTGCCACCGCAGTTATTCTCCCTTGAAGTCTTTCATTGCCTGTACATAATCGCGGACAGCTTCTACTTCTTCGGCCATGCTCAACTTGCTCGGCTTCCAATCGTCCAGACAAGACTGCAATTCTTCTTCAAACCAGAACGTTGCCCCCGGCTCCATTGTATATTCTTCACGCTGCTCCTCAAACTCCTCTGGGTGCGACTTGTATTCTTCGTTCTCCTCATAGAGTTCGATGAAATTTTCGAGGTCTGCGTTCTGCTCCAGCAAATGCCACAGCAGCGTTCTCTTATCATCACGCTCGAAGCCGCAGCGGTTGAACCAATCCTCCGCCAGATAGCGTTCGTCCGAACCATTCGTGAAAGTGCCATCGACAAGATCGCCGATGAAGCTCTCCAACAACTCAGAAACCGTCATGCCGTGGCTGGCTGCTTTTTGCAAAATGCGGTCGCAATCAGCATCGGACAATTTCAAAACGAGTGTCCGATCTTTGATGGTTTCGATTTCTTTTTTCCGATCTTCGTACAACATGGGAAACCTCTCTTTCTTTCGTCGCAGCGTTCTCCAAGCAGGGGATTGAAGGGGGTGCAGCCCCCTCACAAGCTCTAAAGTGGTAGCGCTTTAGGTAGCTTGCAATATATCTCACACACCCTCATTATACATGGCGGTAGCACTGCTGTCAAGTGTGGGAGATGGGCTTGCGATAGCAAGCCCCAGTGTGGCAGATTACCCCCTTTCCTGCTGCTGTGAATGGAGTGTAAATGTCAATGAATTTCTTTACCAATGATACCGAATTTGTTTACCACTGTTG
>CAVCXB010000239.1:0-3238 GCA_963605535.1 Wujia chipingensis | reverse complement strand
TCCTTCAGTATAATGTATTATAGTGTTTGACACAAGCCCACCCGTGAACAGTAACTTTCTTACAAAATTGAAAGAATTTTTTTCAGCTTTCTACTTGAATAAATAACATAAGGCATGGTATGATAGAATAAATTTGACATAGACAACACAGATTTGTCCGGTAAATACATAATAACAAGTAAATGTGATTAAGTAACAAAGTGTATTGCGGATATCTGCATTGCCTGTGCAATAAAAATTAAAGGAGAATGAGTTATGAAAAAAGGATTTGCAGTAGCAATGAGCGCTGTTCTGGCAGCAGGAAGCACAATGCCGGCTTTTGCAGAGAGTGAGACTGCATTTACACCGTCCACTTATGTTGGCGAGTTTTCTGTGACTACAGAGGGAGAATCAATGCTGTTCTCTATTAAGGCAGAACAGTTCGCAGAGGATGGCGTAAGCCTTTCTGCATCCGTTACACTGCCAGCATCCGTAACAGGTGAAGCAGAAGATACGGTATATGGCCTTGACGATGTTCTTCGCGTTGTATCTGGTGATCTTTATATCAATGTTGCAGAAGTATGCAGCGTATATGAGGAACTGTCTGGTTCTTCCATCAGCTCTGTTTTAAGTCTGGTTGGCATTGATCAGGACTGGGTTGAGATCCCGGCTGTTGATATTCAGGCAGCAGAGTCTGATGTAGAGAGTGAATTTAATGCAGATTCTCTGACAAATGATCTGACCGCTCTGATGGAGAATTTCAATGTTGAGACTGCAGAGGATGGCAGCACAACTGTTACCTTCGATGGTCCGGCTGTAGTGGCAGCTGTTCAGGCAGTAGAAAACATGTATGATACTGTAATGGCAGAGTTGGTTTCTGGTTTTAGCACAGCAGATACCACACAGGTTACCAATGTATTCTCTGATTACATTTTGGCAGCGGCAGAGGGTATCAATGCAGTAACACCAGATGTTTCCATCGAGGATGCTCAGGCACAGATCATGTCAATGGTAGATGCAGCTGTACAGGAGATTATGTCTAGTGTTGAGGTTACACCACTTCAGACGGAGGATGGTCAGAAGCTTTCCGAAATGCTGCAGCAGTCACTTGATGAGGGTGCAACCATCAACGGTACTGTATACGTAGGTGCAGATGGAACAATGACCGAGAATGTAACTGTAGTAGACGGCGAAGATACTATGGTACTGGATGCGTCTTTTGATGGAACGACCTATACCGCAGTTGTAACTGAGAATGGAACCGAGACTGCAACCATTAACGGTGTGCTTTCCGCACAGGATAATGGAATTGGACTGGATTTGAACATGACTGCTGATGGACAGACCGTTACTGCAAATGCAGCACTTGCTGTACTGGACAATGGACTGAGCGTTTCTCTCACCGCAAATGATGGTACAGATGATGTTTCTATGGCAGCAACCTTCACTGAGGAGGATGGGGTTACCATCACCGATACCGAGGCTTTGCAGGCAACACTTCTTCGTGACGTTGTAAAGAATGCTGTTACACTGTTCTACAGTGCATCTCAGGCAACAGAAGAAGCAACAAGCGCAGCTGCTGAATAAGTAGTTTTATTTGTACATAAGATAGCCTGTCATATCAGAATGGGTATGACAGGCTATTTCTGTAAATGAGCGTCCTGTGAACTGCAACTTTCTACACCAGAGCAAGGATAGTTCTTGCCAATCGGACGTTTCTATACTATAATAGCCACGTAACATTGAAACAATTAAAACATTTTAATCCTTAGAAGGAGGCGAGTATGCCAGATTTAACAGAAGAAGAGAAAAGAATACTGCGTCAGGCATATGAGATAAAAGAGAGAATTAAGGCAGAAGAACTTGAAGCAGGAGAAGTATCTGTGGATGAGGCAGTAGAGGAAGAAATGGAATCTGACATGCCAGTTCGAAGAACAAAACGTCCAGCCCGACCACAGCAGACTGCAACAAATTCAACTGTGCGATCGTTAAAGCCTCAGCAGCGCGATGGCTATTCATTGAAGGATGAGCAGGAAAGCAAAACTTCTCAGGCAGATGAGAGGTCTATTTATGGGCCAGAAGCTACGAGCAGTACAGACAAAGACGGTCAGAAAAAAGAAATTGGTTTGCAGGAGCAGGTGCCAAAGCAAAATGACGAGGCAAAGTCTGCAGAAAAGAAAATGGGTGAGGCGAAAGCTGCTGAAAAGCCAGAAGGCGTAAAGAGTAAGTCTGTGTCAAAGGAAACAAAGATACCGGAAAGAAACGTATCAAGCAATCCAACACAGCGTTCGGCACGAAAGAATACGGCCGCACAGGAGGCTGCGCGTGCGTCAAAGAAGCGTCTAGATTCCCAGATGAGGCAGACAGATCGTAAGTGGGAGCAGGAGGAACGTAAAAAACGTTCAAAGAAAGCAACAACAGAGGAAAAAAGAGCACAGAAAGAACAGAAAAAACAGCGAAAAGCAAAAAAGAAAAAAGGCTTTCTGCACAAGCTTTTAAAGGCACTTATTATTATTCTGATTGTTGTGGCGGTACTGTTGGGTGGTGTTTATGCATTTTTACGCACCACCATTGCACAGACAAATTATAAGCCATATGAGACCTCCTATGAGCGTCAGGCAGACGTGTTGACACAAAAAGGCGTGACAAATATCCTGTTGATCGGAACCGATACAAGAGTGGCTGGTTCCAATGATGCCAGGTCAGATGCGATGATTGTGGTGTCAATCAATCCATATAAGCGAAGACTTGTTATGACATCGATTATGCGTGACAGCTATGTTACGATTCCAGGGTATGGTGAGAATCGTATCAATGAGGCGTACTCAAGAGGCGGCGCGGCGCTTTTGATTCAGACAATCGAGGAAAATTATAAGCTTGGCATTGATTACTATGCACAGGTAGATTTTTTCAGTTTTGTTGATGTAATCGATGCGTTTGGTGGCATCACAATCAATGTCGACCAGCCGGAGGTACAATGGATTAACGGCTACATCGCAGAATACAATCAGGTCAGTGGAATTCCTGACCGAGATGGCTTTGTGGACGAGCAGTTTGCGGGCGGTGAGATTGCACTGACCGGAAAGCAGGCGCTTGGTTATGCGAGAATCCGCAAAATCGGTGACGATTTTGGAAGAACACAGAGACAGAGAACCGTAATGAATGCACTGCTGGAGAAGGTGAAAAAGGCAAATGTATTTACGATTTATAAAGCGGTAGAATCTATTTTGCCAGATATTTCAACCAATATTTCAGATTC
>CAVCXB010000238.1:0-3242 GCA_963605535.1 Wujia chipingensis | reverse complement strand
CAGAAAAATAAAAAAAGCACACAATCGTGTGCGAAATACGGCGAAAAATATTTTTTCTAAGTCAACAAAAGCCAAAAGAATCTACTACTCATCTCCAAAACACGAGAAAAGATTGAAATCTACGATATTCTGATGATCATTGTCTTTATGATGATATTGGTTTTATCAATCTTAGGTATCCTTTCCCGTTACACCTATGGAGCCCCCTTCTATTCCGCATAACAGAAAGTTTTCAGATATTGCTGATTTTGGCCTACTTTACTAGAAAATCGAAAATGAAAGCGTTATAATACACAATCATATGTCGAGTCTAGGAGGTGGATATGTTCAACATTGATGAAGCTATTATTTCTTTGGTATCCAAGTGGAACGGGTGGGGATTGGCACTCTTTACTGCCATAACCTGCTTAGTTGCTGGTGTTCTCTCTTCTCTTATCGGTATTGAAAGAGAGATGAAAGGACAGGCGGCTGGTCTTAGAACTCACGTTGTTGTCGCTGTGACCTGCTCTATGTTGATGGTTGTTTCCGTCTTCGGCATTCAGCTTGCCGTTGTCGCATCCGGTTCAACATCCGGTGAATTCAATCTCAACCTCGATGTCAGCCGTGTCGCTTCCAGCATCGTCTCCGGTATGGGTTTCATGGGTGCTGGCGCTATTGTCAAAAATGGGCTATCCATCCGTGGACTTACCACCGCTGCAACATTGTGGCTTGTCGCTGCTATCGGTATGGCTTGTGGATGTGGCTTCATCGTCGAAGCGATACTTGTCACTCTCATCGCCATGGCATTCTTGTTAGGACTTACCAAAGTCGAAAAGCTTTTGGATAAGAGTTCTCCTCAGATTCATCTTGTCGTTGCCCCGAACATTCCGATTCTACATGAGATCCGTTCTCAGGCTGAAAAGTATCGTCTTATCATCAAGAACATCGTCACTGAAAACGGAAAAGGAAGCGACGGAAAAGAACAAGTTGAAATCACGGTCTTCTTTGCTTTCCACAGCGATGAATCCGCCATCTCCGACTATGTCGAATCCTTTGCCTCCTATCCTTATGTCTATAAGGTTGTGAACAACACGGAAAAAAAGAGAAAGAAAGCACAGAATGAGTGATAGACCTCTCTTTCTCTCCACAAGAGAGAATTGCACTGATATCTTACCTATCGAATTCAGGCTGATGAACGGATACGTTCATCGGCTTTTTCTTTCTAGAAATTCGGATGATATTAGAATCACCTTTACAACTGATATTCCTTATATCTATCAAGATGGAGTCCTCACCATCGATCTAAGAGAGAGAAACGGAAACTATTCCTTTTCCATAATAGTCGACTCAGAATCCCTATCCTATCATCAAAATTACCGCGTTATCACAGAAGAGAAAATCACACTGGACCAACTCTATGGAAGATATGAAAACGGAAAGAACATCCTTTCACTAACTGACAATCAAAAAGGTTCTCTTTTCTTCAGTCGTTTCCTGAGAAAGAAAACCTTATATCATAACAAGTTAAAAAGTTAGGTGCATAAGCAGATTATCCGAGGCATTTTTTGGTTGTGTCGATCGAGATTCCCAGTGCATCGAAAGCCTTCTGATGCTCGGCTTTCATGTTGTGGATTCTTGCTCCCGCATTGCCATCCGTGACCAGCTTCAGATACCGCATCAGCTGGATCAGTTCCTTCCTCGTCTTCTTCGCCTTCCTGGCGGCCGCGGCAATCTTGGCATCGATTCTAGAGGCGACCATGAGAACGAAGGCCAGGCCCTGAATCGTGGCATAGTCGTCGAGGTTCAGCGCCTCGAAATGGATGCCGTTCTTCAGCCTGTCGTAGTATGTCTCGATCGACCATCTCGACTTGTAGAGCTCATAGAGTTCCTTTGCGCCCCTGTTCAGATTCGACTTCAGGACGATCACCCCGAAGTCGTCCTTCTGGCTCTGGTATCCTTCCTTTGTGTATCCCTCCTTTCCGTTTTCCAAGGCGAGGAGATACATCGTCGAGAGCTTCTCTGCCTCCGTTATGTTCCTGTAGTAGACGACCTTCCTGTCGCCGATAACCATCTCCCTGTATTCGACCGTGTCGATCTTGCCGTTCCTGTGGTAGAGGAACTGGGTGAGCCCGGTTTTCTCGTCATATCTCGCGGCCTTATGTTCCTTCAGGTTCGAGGACAGAGGAATGACGTAGAAGCCTTTCCTCTCCTCGATGTAGTCCAGGTTCTCTTGGGAGAAGAATCCCATGTCGATCAGGACGATTTTTCCTGAAATATCGCCAATTTCGTCGCAGAATTCGGTGAAATCGCGCTTGTCGAGCATGTATCCCGGGAACACCTTCGTGCCGACCGGCTGGCAGCTTGCCACGTCCAGGGCGACCATTAGGTTCATGTAGGTGCAGTTGTTCTTTGCCGTCTTGAATCCTATGGAGGCGAGGGAATTGTCCTCGCTGAAGGTCGGAATGATATGGCCGTCGACGGCAAGGGTGTCCGAGGCCATGGACTTCATCGCCTCCGTCTGGTATTTGCCCTGCCTGTCCGTCCTTCCGACAGCTTCGAGAAGGCCGGCGGTCAGGTGATATGAGAACTTCAGGTCCGGATAGTCCCTTGCCAGGAGGCTTCTCTCGAAGGAGTAGTCCAGGCTCTTCACGCCCGTGAATCCATTGAGGGCATAGCAGGAGGCCATGAAGAAGATCCTCATCGACTCATCCGCGTTGAAGATCTTCCTCAGCAGGGCGTATTCCTTGTCCGCGACGCTGCATGCGAGGAAGTATTCCCCATAGTCGAAGCAGGTGATCTGGCTCAGGGATGTCGTCTTCGCCTGGTTGGGGCAGTAGCCGACGCCGGGAATGATCTTTCCCAACAGGGTTCCCGGCTTGGTCTTCCATTTTCCCGTCTTCGCATCCTTCTTCTGCGCATGGGAATAGACGTAGTAGTTGTTCTTTATCTTCTTGACGATGGTGCCTTTCGGTTTGAAGGCCCTTACGTCCTCCGGAACGCTGTAATCTCCCATGGTTCATGCCTCGCTTTTATATACCTAACGTGTACATAACTATTTTACCAGATTGAGAACCGGTTTCCAACAAAAAAGAGCTAAAAACATATGAATTTAGCTCAAAGCCGCCTGTTTTCCCTATTCCAGGAAATCATGTGTACCTAATTTATAGACTTGTTATGCTATATAGTCCTATTGGCTGGGAAAGTATTATTTAATGAAAGAGCCTTTTGGCGAGCGCGCTCCTTCTTGAGACTTGGCGGTTTCG
>CAVCXB010000237.1:0-3248 GCA_963605535.1 Wujia chipingensis | reverse complement strand
ATTCGCGCGAGTTGTAGTCGCGTGGTCGTCCAGCAGAAAACTGGGCTGACTGAGTTCGAGTCAGACGGTGATTCTCGGGTTCAAGAGAAGTATTATATACTCCTCCAGGCTACGGGGATTTCACCCAAGCCGAGCAATCGGCGAGAGATTCACAATCATGCACCCGGTCAGAGGTCCTGTACCGGGGAAGTGGTGTAGGGTTCCGCAAATGGAGGATGAGTGCGGAAGCAACCCGATGATCACCAATCATACGAAACCTGGACGTGTGCTAGATCATACGCCAGCGGCGATGCTACGCCGTATGGGGGATGGTTCGGCTAGAGCGCTGAAGAAGGTCGTGTCAAGCTGCGATATGCGTCGGGTAGGTGCAAGAAGCCTATGATCCGACGATTACCTAATGGGACTTCCTATTCTTCGGAATAATCAGTAATGATTGGGAACGCGGGGGATTGAAGCATCTTAGTACCCGCAGGAAAAGAAATCAACCGAGATACCGTTATTAAAGGCGATCGAACGCGGTATAGGGCAAACCGAATCCCGCCCGAAAGGAGCGGGAGATGTGGTGTTACAGACTCATTTACACCTAAGTCCAAAGACTCAAACTTGGCTGGAAAGCCAGGCCATAGAGGGTGATAGCCCCTTAGAGGAAGGTGGATATGGTGATTTTTGATGTTCTCGAGTAGTGTGCGTTGGATATCGCGCATGAATTTGGGAGGCATTCACTTCCAACCCTAAATACGTCTCTAGTCCGATAGTGCAGTAGTAGCGTGAGCGAAGACTGAAAAGTACCCTTAACGGGAGGTCAAAAGACCTGAAACCATACGGTCAAAGATTTATATAGCATCAAAGGGAAGAAACCATATTGGTGGACCAGTGTTATATTGTTCGTTTCGAAAAACGATCCAGGGAGTTCTGGTCATTGGCGAGGTTAACTATTCAATTAGGTAGCCGAAGGGAAACCGATTGCCCGCAGTTTTTTACGAGGGGCAACGTGTGCTCGCGTGGAGTCAATGGTGCGGATACCCGAAGCCGGTCGATCTATGCCTGAGCAGGTTGAAGCCCCTCGAAGGGGGGGTGGAGGACCGAACCAGTTCTGATGTGCAAATCGTTTGGATGACTTGGGTATAGGGGTGAAAGGCCAATCTAGGCCGGAAATAGCTGGTTCCCCCTGAAACTAGTCGCAGCTAGACCTCGATCGAGGCAGAACGTGAGGTAGAGCACCGATTGGGTGCTTAGGGGAAGAAATTCCTCGGCATCTTGTCAAACTCCGAACTTGCGTTCACCGTAGACGTCGGGTGTGAGGCCATCCGGGGTAAGCTTGGTGGCCATAAGGGAAACAACCCAGACTAAAGTTAAGGTCCCTAAATTTCGGTCAAGTGTAATACGAAATGGCGTCGGCAGTCTAAAACAACCGGGAGGTGGGCTTAGAAGCAGCCATCCTTCAAAGATAGCGTAACAGCTCACCGGTCTAGATTGTGGGCCCAGAAAATGGACGGGGCTAAACCGAGTACCGATACTTTAGAAATCAGAAATGATATTTGGTAAGGGGGCGTGGTGCATGGGCAGAAGCGGGGCTGTGAAGTCCTGTGGACCGTGTACCAACGAGGATCCTGGAGTGAGTAGCAGCAAAGCACGGTGAGAATCCGTGTCGCCGCAGGGGCAAGGGTTCCTTGGCAATGTTCGTCAGCCAAGGGTTAGTCGATCCTAAGGTAACTCTTAATCGAAGTTATCGAATGGGAAACAGGTTAATATTCCTGTACCAGTGAGATCTTTGCCTATGTTGTTGGATCGGGATAGTTGTTGTACACCCGTCAGTGTATCTAAGCGTCGAAGCCGATGAAGAACCGTAATGGTGAGAAGTTGGCGAATGCGTGATGGGGCAGGCGTAAGCCTGCTTACGATGATTCCTGGTCCCCGTGAAAACCTCATAGTTACAATCTCATTGTTCGTACCAAGAACCGACACAGGTGTCCCTAGGTGAGTAGCCTAAGGCGTGTTAGCATAATCGTGGCGAGGGAACTCGGCAAATTAGCCCTGTAACTTCGGGATAAGGGGTGCCAGTAGTGAGAGCTACTGGTCGCAGTGACAAGAGAACACCGACTGTTTAATAAAAACATAGGTCTCTGCTAGTTCGAAAGGATGTGTATAGAGGCCGAAGCCTGCCCAGTGTCGGCATCTGAAAATCTGTTTCAACGGATCGAAGGACCGATAAACGGCGGGGGTAACTATGACCCTCTTAAGGTAGCGTAATACCTTGTCGCTTAATTGGCGACTTGCATGAAGGCTCAACGAGTGTTCTACTGTCCCCGCCATGACGCTAGTGAAAACAATCAGTCTGGTGCACAATCCAGACCCCTCCATCTGAAAGCGAAGACCCCATGGAGTTTCACTGCAACCTGTTGTTGTTGTAAGAATTGGCATGTGTAGGGTAGGCGGGAGACGTTACCCAGGAAGGTGCGCTAGCATCTCTCCGAGTCACCGATGAAACACCGCCCTTGTCAATTTTTACGACTCACCTCTCCGGAGGAACAGCTATAGGCAGGCAGTTCGGGTGGGGCGCCACGCCCTCAAAAAGATAACAAGGGCGCCCAATGGTTAGCTCAGGTAGGTCAGAAATCTACCGAAGAATGTAAGGGTATAAGCTAGCTTGACTCGGAACCAGACAATAGGGTTCGGAGATAGGAAACTATGGCCTAGCGAACCAATCAACCTCCTGAATGGGGGTGATTGATGTCAGAAAAATTACCCTGGGGATAATTGAGTTGTCACGAGCAAGAGTTCACATCGACCTCGTGGCTTGCTACTTCGCTGTCGGCTCTCCCTATCCTGGTGGTGCAGCAGCTGCCAAGGGTGGGGTTGTTCGCCCATTAAAAGGGATCGTGAGCTGGGTTTAAAACGTCGCGAGACAGTTTTGTTGCTTTTTGATGGAGGTGTAGGTACCTGATGAGAAGGACCCTTTAGTACGAGAGGAACAGGGGTTCGTCGCCTCTAGTTTATCAGTTGTCTGACAAGGCATGCTGAGTAGCCACGCGGTAGTGGATAAGAGCTGAAGGCATCTAAGCTCGAAGCCATCTTAAAAAAGAGGTACCCATAGGACGCTCGTAAATGACGAGTTTGATAGAAGCCGGATGTAAGTGCCGAGGTTCGCCGAGGTATTCAGTCCTGGCTTACTAAAGTTCTTTGAACGTCGCTGGAGTGTGATCTAGCAGTTAAACAGGTTCCGTATGAAAGATTCTCATCCTCCGATC
>CAVCXB010000236.1:0-3255 GCA_963605535.1 Wujia chipingensis | reverse complement strand
GCCTGATTGCGGTCTGTAATCTCCTCAAAGGAAAGAATGACCATATTTTTGAAATACTTTGCTCCGCTTACGTGCATTAGACGGTTCTGTTTCCTGTCAATCATCTGCAATGTTTCCCACTGTGCAAACATTTCCGGCTCATCGGTTGTCGGAAATACATTCACTTCTCCCTTGATTCCATGAGCGGATGAAATCACGCCCACACGCAATAAATCTTCCATCATTTATTCTCCCAAATTAACGTTACCGTTCACGAATTTACAAACTTTTGGGGTAACTATTCCAAACCCCATTCACAAAAAACAAAACGTGCACCCCATCACTGAAGCACACGTCCTGATTATCCAATCTCAACACTAACCTGCTTGTCTTCTCTTGATGCTGCAGCCTTTACCACAGAGCGGATTGCCTTTGCGATTCTTCCCTGCCTGCCGATGACTTTGCCCATATCACTAGGTGCCACCTTCAGCTCCAGTACCAGTCCCTTCTCGGTTTCCTTCTCCGTAACCACAACTTCATCCGGGTTATCTACAAGCGATTTTGCGATAACTTCCAATAGTCCCTTCATACATCTCTCTCATTCTGCTGCACCCGCAACATTGGATAAAAGGATTCGGCACTAATTATTTCTCAATACCAGCAACCTTTAATAACTTTGCAACTGTATCTGTAGGCTGAGCACCGTTTGCAAGCCACTTCTTAGCAGCTTCTTCATCAAACTTGATTACGCTCGGATCCTTGGTTGGATCATAGTAACCGATCTCCTCGATGAATCTTCCGTCTCTTGGGGATCTCTCATCTGCAACTACTACTCTGTAGAAAGGAGCCTTCTTCTGTCCCATTCTCTTTAATCTAATCTTTACCATTGTAAAATTCCTCCAATTATTTAAATTTAATTATTTATTAAAAAGGCAGTTTAAATCTTCCTTTTTTTGCCTGCTTGCCCATCATGCCGGGCATCTGCTTCATCAGCTTACGGCTCTGGTCAAACTGTTTTAACAGACGGTTGACCTCCACCACATCGACTCCTGCACCTTTTGCAATGCGGTTCTTTCTGGATGCATTGATGATATCCGGATTGGTGCGCTCCTTCATCGTCATGGAACGAATGATTGCCTGAATTTTCTCCATCTGTTTCTCACTCTCATCCATGTCTGGCATGTTCTTCGCATTGAGATTCATGCCCATGCCCGGAAGCATTTCCATGATCTTGCTAAGACCACCCATGTTTTTCATCTGTTCCATCTGATCCAGATAGTCGTTTAAGTCAAAGGATGCTTTGCGAAGCTTCTGCTCCATTTCCTTTGCCTTGTCAGCATCGACCTGTGCCTCCACCTTTTCAATCAGGCTCATGACATCGCCCATGCCGAGGATACGGGACGCCATACGGTCTGGATAAAACTGCTCCAGATCGGAAAGCTTTTCGCCCATACCGATATAAAGAATCGGCTTTCCTGTCACCTGACGAATAGACAGCGCTGCACCGCCTCTGGTGTCGCCATCGAGCTTTGTCAGGATTACTCCGTCTACGCCGATACGGTCATTGAATGTGGTCGCTACGTTGACCGCTTCCTGACCGGTCATCGCATCCACAACGAGTAACGTCTGCGTAACGCCTGTCGCCTCTTTTACCTCAACAAGCTCCTGCATCATGGATTCATCAATCTGCAGACGGCCTGCGGTATCGAGGATGACTACGTTTTGTCCGTTGCTCTTTGCATGCTCGATCGCTGCCTTTGCGATGTCAACCGGGCTGTGATTCGTTCCCATCGAGAACACCTCAACGCCCTGCTTCTCGCCGTTAACCTCCAACTGCTTGATCGCTGCCGGACGGTAGATGTCGCAGGCAACCAAAAGTGGCTGTCTACCTTTCATCTTTAACTTTCCTGCGATCTTCGCTGCTGTTGTCGTCTTACCGGCACCCTGAAGACCGATCATCATGATGACCGTTACCTGATTTCCTGGCAGCAGAGCAATCTCTGTTGTCTCGGAACCCATCAGGGAAACAAGCTCGTCGTTTACGATTTTGATAACCATCTGTCCCGGATTCAGTCCGTTCATAACGTCCTGTCCGATGGCACGTTCCTCAACCGATTTTACGAAGCCTTTTACTACCTTGAAGTTGACGTCCGCCTCGAGGAGCGCGATCTTTACTTC
This sequence comes from Wujia chipingensis, assembly GCA_963605535.1. Taxonomy (GTDB): domain Bacteria; phylum Bacillota; class Clostridia; order Lachnospirales; family Lachnospiraceae; genus Anthropogastromicrobium; species Anthropogastromicrobium chipingensis_A. Next base: position 1,098 of record CAVCXB010000236.1, on the reverse strand, counting down.
CTTCAAAGCAGCCTTTACGTCCGCTTCTGTCAGACGGCCTTTGCCGCGCAGATTCTTAAATACGTTCTGAAGCTTTTCAGATAAGCTCTCAAATGCCACTTTTGCAGCTCCTTTCTGCTTTGCCCTACTGTTACAGCACTTCGAGTATTGTCTGGCAAAGCTGGTCAATCTGTCGAAACAGTGACTGGTCTTTGCTCTTCTCATATTCTCTTGTAAGCTCTCTTAACTCGCCTACTGAAGATTTGAGTGTCACAAAACGCTCTACCAAGTGCAGTTTGTTCTCATATCCTTCGAGCAGCTTATCACAGCGCCTTACAAGATCATGAACTCCCTGCCTGCTGATGCCATGTAGCTCTGCCACCTCACTCAGCGACAGATCCTGAAAAATAATGCTTTCATAGATTTCCTGTTGGTGCGGCGTAAGCAGTTCACCATAGAAATCGTACAGCATATTGCGTTCTACAATCTTTTCCATCAAACATCACCTTCGATACTATACACGAAAAAAGAAGAACTGTCAAGTGTTTTTTCTTGACAGCCCGAAAGTTTTTTTCTATTTATAATTTACTTTCTTTGAACAACCCCGCCCGACTACGTCGGACGAGGTTTTCTGCGGAAAAAAGGATAAACAAGATTGCCCAGCATCAGGTCCTTCTTCAGGCCGCGGATGGTGGTCTCGTTGTCGATGTAAACTGGCTCAATTTCCATTGCCTCTGCCCAGTCACCCATCTGCTCTGCGGTGAGGTCATAGGTGAATGCGGTATGGTGAGCGCCACCTGCTAAGATCCATGCCTCTGCTCCTGTGATCAGATCTGGCTGTGGGGTCCAGAAGTTGGTTGCGACTGGCAGCTTCGGCATTGGCTTTTCTACCTTCTTGCAGTCAACAGTGTTGATTAACAGACGGAAACGATCGCCTAAGTCTACTAAAGAGGTAGCGATACCAGTTCCTTCCTTGGAAGTGAATACCAGACGAGCCGGATCTTCTCTGTCACCCATGGACAGCGGCTGGCACTTGATGCTGATCGGGCCATCTGCGATGGATGGGCAGATCTCAAGCATATGAGCCTCTAAGATGCCTTCCTTGCCCGGAACTAAGTT
>CAVCXB010000235.1:0-3314 GCA_963605535.1 Wujia chipingensis | reverse complement strand
TCCGTTCACTTCTTTTCTTTCTCTGTTGTTCATCTTTTTCCTCCTAAATCATTTCTGTCTGTATTACGTTTGTTACTATGCTGGTATCGACAGCAGTGAGACTGCTGCTTGCAGCTGCCATGAGGGAAAGAGAGCATATCTGATTAACAATCCTCATAGCTCCTCCCGACTCGGCATAAATCATGTCCACTGCCTCATCTGAAAAGACGTCAGGGCGATCACTGCCGGCAGCTTTCATATGAGCCTCGATGTATCTTGCCATAAGATCCCTGTTCATCGGCTCAATAACAACGGGGAATGCAATGCGCTGTCTTATCGCCTCACAGATGTCTCTTCTCAGCGTACTTCTCAATTCCGGCTGCCCGGAGAGAATGAGGGAGACGAGAGAAGAGGAATCAATATCGCTGTTGAGGAAGAACCTCAGTTCCTGCAGCGTCTCCAGACTCAACAAGTGCGCTTCGTCCACACAGACTATTATCTCCTTGTGCTTGAGCTCTCTTATTACTGCAAACTGTTCATGCACCGCCTTCTTGCCGTCCCCGCGGTAGTAATACTCCTTTACGCCGAAGTGCCTCAGAATAAGATTGTAAAGCCACCTCGGAGACAGATTGGACTCGCTGAGATAGATGAACTCGTATTTATTCGGATTGAGCTTATCCCTGAGTGCTCTCAGCATCGTGCTCTTCCCGCATCCGGGAGGAGACGTCAGCACCGTGAAGAGTTTATTCTCCACGGCGTATCTCAGCTTGTTGTAACACATTTCCCAGTTCTCGCTTCTAAAGAGATTGTCTACTTCTATGTCCTTTTCAAACGGCAGTCTCTTCAAACCGAATTTCTCTTCAATAACATTACTCATTGTCCTTATCCTCCTTATCGACAAAAGCATTGAAATTTATTCTCGACACAGTCGGCATGTCGACTTCTTCTACTTTTGAAATAACATCCTTTACATCATCAATACCGTCAAACAGCGTCGAATCTGGATACTTCTCCTCAAAGGCCTTTCTGTACGCTTCAAGCACCCTCGACTTCTTTTCTCTTGCCTTCTTCTCCCTCGCTTCACGATTTGCTTTCTTTGCCTTGGCCTTTGCTTCAAAGTCGATGTTCTCTCCAATTACAACAAGCTTCGCCGTTGCATCCTGGAAACCCGGACGTGTGACGGAGAGAATCTCTCCCGTAAGAGGCTGTACCTTTATCGTCACATATAAACCTCTCATGTTGAGGTCGCTTATCTGGTATGTCTTACTCTTATAGGAAATGGTGCAGCTCTTACTGACCTTTCTCTCCACTGTGCGGATGAATGCCTTATCGAGCTCCTCTTTCGAGACAAGTCTCAGCGGCGTCGGATCAGAATTGAAGACACTACGCGGTGTCTTACCATCCAAACCCTCATGAGGGTAATCAAGATAGCCCACATCTTCCCATGCCTTGAAATATGCATTCATCTTAGCGAGAGTGAAGTCTCTGCTGTTGAAGCATTCGTTGACGAATGAATCAAGTGTTCCGTTCACTCTCTCCTGCTTTCCTTTCGCCTGACAATTTCGAGGAAGGTGCCTCGAGTGCTTAATTCCAAGGTTTGCGCAGACTTCACTCAGGAGTCCGGAGATGTATGCGCCTCCGTTATCTGAATAGATCTTCTTGGGCTTTCCGTAGAGAGTTATCATCTCTCTGAAGCTCTCTATGACATCAAGTTCACTCTGATGCAGAAAGAATCTTCCGCCGAGAAGATAGCGTGAATGGTCATCTATCCATGAAATCCAGTAGACCTTGTGCAGCTTACCGTCAACCAGTACCTCACTTCCTTCCTTTATGTCGCACTGCACCAAATCCATCCTGTGCGTCTTCTGGAAACGAAGTACCGCCTCTTCGGACATGAATGTTCTGTCCTGTATCTGACGGCGTGCATACCCAAGCTGCTGCAGATTGTTCTGGAGTGTTGATCTCTTTACTGATCCCTTGGTTTCAATGACACCTTCAGTCTCGAGCGTGAAGATGATGTCGCTCAAACTCCTCGTAGGAACAACCTCTTTCATCGAAATTGCTTCTTTTATCACCTTGTCCGGTATTACACGGCTCCCGATGCGCTCCTGTGCCTTAGGCATCAATGCTTCGAGGCCTCCGCCCATGTATGCCATGTAATAGCGGTGCACAGTCCTGCGGCTGAGTTCATATTTCTTAGCTAAAACTTCTTCAAGTACACATCTTGTAGCCTTATCGCATGAAAGCAGCGGAGCGACGAATGTATTCAGCCGGTAAATGGCTGTTTCAAGTCTCTCTTTCTCTCTCGACATCTGCTTTTCCTCCATGAAAGGAGGGTACTTCACAGAGCAGAGTCCTCCAAGAAAAGGACGGTGGGTGCTTCAGGTTTGTCCATTTGGAAGGTATTGTCAAAAAAGCCATTACATAACACTTGCTGTACCAACGATCTTTAAGCCTCGCCTTTATCTCTCTTGTCGCTGCTTCCATCTCTTCGGGGATCATGTGGATCCTTATCCCGATCCTTTTCTTTTCTTCGGCCTTACATCTGAGCTCGCCACCAATTACTCGCCACTTTCTTCTCCAGCGTGAAATCGTCCTATCGTCTGCTGTCGTCAGGGGTATCTTCACATCCGGATCCAATGCACTCTGGATGTCTTCTACCGGGTAGAGGTAATAGGGCTCAAGAAAATCAGGCAGCAGCCTTTCCGTCTTACCTATAAGCTCGGCGTTATTCCCTTTGTAAGTTACTCGTGGTACGTAGATTACAAGATTCTCTCCGATACGCTCGAAATACGCTTCGAACGCCTTAAGCTCTTCGGGTATATGACTGGCTATGTTAAACAGCCGTCTCACATAGTCCTTGATTCGCCATCCGTCAGCATAGAGTTGTTCCAGATACTCAGGTAAGGCCTTAATTACAAATGTCGGCTGTCGCTGTTGTACACTACATAAAAATGATTTAACATCATCTTGCTGGTAGGGGACTCAATCTAATACTTTTGTGAGGACCAGATGAATCCCTGCCTCCTTTTTTTATCAAGTTTTCTTCAACTATATCATTGAATCTGAACATAAAGAAATACCCCTACGGACAGGGGATTCAAGCAAAATGGACAAATTTAGTTGGCTATTATGTGACAGAATTAGTTAGCAGTAACAAGCCTTAAAGATGTTGGAAATAAGACGTAGCGCCCTCTCTGTTCCATTTGAGCCGTCAAAGAGCAGGTATGCATATCCTTCTTCCTTACTGTTGGAGAAGAGCTTTACCTTGTCCTTGATACCGAAAATTCCTTCACCGTTAAGAACATAATCCACATTCCACTTCAGGGTGTCAG
>CAVCXB010000234.1:0-3345 GCA_963605535.1 Wujia chipingensis | reverse complement strand
TGTTTATGCTTCCTTATCTTGTCCAAATTCAGCTCTCATTTTTGTCCGTCAGTTGCTCATTTCATTGCCACTATTAAGATTATATTTCCGGGGCACTCTGCCCCGGATTTATTTTACCCAATAACATCATTAAGTTCTTTTAATGCATATGCGACGGCAGTTGCATTTTCATATCCAAAACGCTCATCATCCCCAAGGATTGAATGCTGATTCCAGAAAACATCACTCAGATATGACAGCTCACAGCCCATGTGCAAGCTCGGAATGCACAGGAAGTTTCCTCCTGTTTTTGAACCGAAGAGGATATGAAAGCTGTATCCTTCAGCATTTACAATGGCTTCGTATGGTTCATTTAAAATCTGAAGCAGTTCAATCTGTCCTGCTTTATTAGTCACCTCTGAATCCTCGTAATCATCACCATTAAAATATACAACAGGATATTCATAGTCCAGTATCATAGCTGTTCACCTCCGCTTATCATCTCATGGTCGCTGACGTAAAGAACATCCTGGTCATCTATTACCTGTAGATTCTGCTGGCTTCCATACATAAGAGATTTTTCACAGATACGGTTTATCAGTCTTGGGATTCCGCATGATATGCGGAAAATTTCATCAACAGCCCTGCGACTGAACAGTTCACGGTCTGTTACTCCGGCGTAATTCAGGTGCGACTGTATATATTTTTCTGTTTCGGCTCTGTCAAGGTGAGGAAGGACACAGTTTATGTCTATTCTCTGTCTTACTGCGTCATACCTTTTAAGCCTCAGTTTATCTTCCCAGAGTTCCGACTGTCCAACCAGAACCAGGGCCATAGGACTTTCTGAATCAAATTTGTAGTTAAGAAGAAAACGGAATTCCTCTATTGTTTCTTTTTCAAGCAGATGTGCTTCATCAAGCACGCATACTACTTTCTGTCCATGCACTCCGCGTATAATTTCTATTTCCTTCTGTAGCTGACGCTTTGCATCACCACGATAGTATTTAGACTCAAGTCCGAGCTGGTCAAGAAGTCCTTTGTAAAACCATCTTGGGGTGAGCTTTGAATCCGACAGGTAAAGGAAGATATATTTTTCCTTCGGCAGACTCGCTGAAAACCTGCGTATCAGCGTTGACTTTCCGCAGCCGGCATCTGCTGTGACTACAGCAAAAAGCTGTCTGTCTGCAACATATGAAAGTCTTCCGAGGCAGTCAGCCATGGCTGCTGATTCATATAATTCTTCCGGCGGTACATTTCTTGAAAAAGGTGTATGTTTCATACGGTAAAAATCCTCGTACATTCATTACACCTCCTTCCTATATGCACCAAACGAGATGGCATCTGCACGGCGTCTTTTTGTATCTTCATGCTGCTTTTCAAGTGCATCAAGGAAACGTGATGTCTCCGGTTCGGCTGCTTTCATCTGTGGTGGGAGAGGCTGCCTCGAGTCACAGTATTCACCTATTTTAAGAGGCTTTGCCTGAAATGTTTCGAGCCCTTCGTAGTTTATGGTAATGATTTCGGGAGCCATCGGATCATATGCTATTTCCACAGTTTTTCCTATGAGCTTCGGTTTTGTTTCGTATCTTCTGCCCTGGAAACTTATGCATGCTCCTTTATCAACCTTTCTTGATTCATGATACATAAATGCCTCGCCTACAACACCGGCATCCATGTATACAAGCTGCCGCGTATCACGGTTGAATTCCTGCAGGGGTGAAATTCCTTCATCAGGAATAGATACATTAAGGCTGCGGTAGTATTCCCTGATTCCTTCGTGGGCTTTGTTATGATAGTATTCTTCAAGGAAAATTTTCCAGTAATGATTTAATTCTTCGAGTGTATGTATCTTTTTGGCTCTTGCCTCCGCAATGAAATCGTCTACGACCTGATGGAATTTTTCGATTTTGCCTTTCGATTTTCCGCTTCTTAAAGGTGCGAATGCAATCTGTATCGAAAGTCTGGCGAGCGAGAGTTTAAGCTGCTTTGCAACATACTGTGAACCATTATCAAAGTAGCATTTGTCAAAATGTCCGTACTTCAGGATGGCTTTTCTGAAGGTATCCTCAACTATGCGTTCTTCCTGATTATCATAAAACTCAGAAGCAAGTATAAATCTCGAGTGATCATCAATGGCAGATGAAAGATATGTCTGCACCATGGCTCCGTTTTTTCCGATGGGAAGTTTCGGACCATACTTGATATCTCCCTGTATCAGCATCATCCGGTGCGGTTTGCAGAAACGCTTTGAAGAGCTTTTTCTGGCCTCACTATATACATCCATGTGTGATGCGCCAAATCCGGCATTAAAAAGATGCCTCTGCATCGTAGAGCGTTTTAGCACTCCTGGTGCGACTTTTCCTTCCGATTCAAGTATGAGGATTATCTGCTCCACGGATCTGCGCGGAATCTCGCGCCTTAACTGTATGGCATCCTCAAGTAATTCATCATAATTTTCCGGTTTGTTATCTTTATTATAGTATGTGCGTTCTGCTGGTTTGAGTCCGTCAAATCCTTTTTTACGGTAAGTACTTACATATCTGCGCAAGGTACGCTCTGATATGTTATTTTTCTCAGCTATTGATGTCCTTAATTCATGTGCTGAAGCCGAATCCAGGTTTTCATCCAGAAGCGGCAGTATCATGGTGTACTTTTTCAGCGCAGCCTCATTGTTGTTCTGCTTTTTCTTTAAAGTTCTGCTTGTATTCATGACTGTATGTCTCCTTTCTGAAAACATCATACAGCCAAAATGCCGGACAGTTAATTCAAAGTCGGTAAAACATGAATCAGTAGAACGCCTCAAGTGCATTTCCTGAATTGTATATATACCTCATGATGGTTTTAAGCCAGTCATCCGGCATGGAACTTCTCATGTAACTGAGCAGCGAAATGCCTGTTTCCAGCAGTTCCTCGCTGAATCCAAGCAGTCTGTAACCTATCGACTTCATATGTCCCTCTATGTTAAATTCATTGATAATAAACCAGTGATTCCATCTTATCATAGTGTTCTCTGAAGGATATGTTTCTGAATCCTCATCCTCAGGAGTTACAATATCATCCAGAACTCCTGATATAGTTTCCTCATTATAATGCTTGAATGGTGTAAGTATGTCAGGCAGCATCCGGTGGATTCTACGGCACTTATCATTGTTACACTGATGCCTTGGAATTTTGAGCCATTCATGTGTTCCATCCTCGTATCTTATAATGCGGTTGCAGTAATCACGGAAGATAAGATTACCTTTCTGACATATGGGACAAAGAAATTCACTACTCGCTGATAAAATAAGCTGTCCTTCTCTTGTAAAATCTGTTATAATTCATAAGGAAAGTATCAGATTCAGAGTAGAGAAAAAGAGCAGTTCT
>CAVCXB010000233.1:2879-3368 GCA_963605535.1 Wujia chipingensis | reverse complement strand
ATCCAAACGTGACATTAAACGTTGTAACTTAATAGAACGATAAATATTAGTATCATCATCAACTAATATCATATTCTTCTTTAGCGCCAATACGTCATCCTCTGATAGATACGAAAAATCACCACTTATTATTCTGTCTATACAAGATATAAGTGATGCGTTCATTTCCATCAGATTGTTAGTAAAGGTGTTATAAATAAATCTTCCGTATGGAGATTCAAACACTATATTATACTTAGACCAATACATAGAATTTTCTTTTAAGGAAAGGGAACTTTATAGAAATATGTTCCCTCTCCATTATTAGTTATGCAAAGTTGCCTTGGCATCGGCAATCAGGTGCGCAGTTCCATGCATCACAACTCGACCATGGGTCGCAAAATTGCAATTTATCATCAACCTTGGAGACTGAATTTGCGTGATTGCCACCTCCAAAGATTTGCGCCAGTACAGAGGCACACAAATGATTCTCAAACTGTTTGTTGGAAT
>CAVCXB010000233.1:0-2869 GCA_963605535.1 Wujia chipingensis | reverse complement strand
CGCATAGGCATTGACGAGTTCGCCGTTCGCAAGGGACACGTGTACAAGACCATCTGCGTATTCCGGTTGATACCCGTTCACTAATTCCGGTGATATCCGTTCACTCCATTAGTAATCTTCAGTATCGTTGGCAAATTTAATACTTTTTTCTCAAACTCTCTCCCTTTAGGTCAAATTTTATTGCTTTATGTACCAGTCTATCAAGGCAAGCCTCCGCGATAAGCTCACTTTGGAAGACATTGTACCAGTCGGCGATAGGAAGTTGGCTTGCGAGAATAAGGGCTTTTCTGTTGTAGCGGTCATCTATGATCTGCTCGAAGTCATGCTGGATTTGCCCATCCAATTTTAGCATTCCGAAGTCATCGATGATTACCACGTCATGATTATACACCTTTCGGAAGAAGTTGGTTTCTCTTCCTTCAAGATGTACAAGTTTTAGGTTCTCGATGAGCATGTTCATGGTAAAGTAGAGGACCTTAACTCCATTTCGGCAAGCTCTGTCTCCAAGTGCGCAAGCAAGATATGACTTGCCTGTGCCCGCAGGTCCAGTGATGATGACAGTCATGCCATTGTTAATGTAGTTGCCTGAGGCAAGCTCTGCCACGGATGCGGCGGAGATGCCCCTTGCTGTGTCGGTCTCCAGTTCCTCAATGGATGCCTTCAGGCGGAAGTTCGCATTCTTTATGAGGCGCAGGATACGATTGTTCTGACGAGTGTCCCGCTCGTTTTGCAGCATAAACTGCATTCCATCGCGAAGACTTAGCTTGTCCAGCTGGTGTGTCTCCTCCAGGGACTTCCAGCAACTTGCCATACCGGGCAACTTCAGCTCATGTAGAGCTCTCTCAATTTCGTTAGTCATAATTGTGAACGGATTTATGTGATTGAAAATGTTATTTCTTTTCTCCAGCGAAATAGTCCCTTCCCCTCATGTTCCCATGACAAACAGGGGTGGGTGCCTCATAGAGCACAGGTTCGTCGGACGAGGCCATGAGCTGGTTGTGCTTTAAGATCGCCTCGAACTTCTTGTATGTAAACACCTTGTTCTCGATGCACTGGCGACATGTCAGATTGAATGTCTCAAGCTCGCACTTGCGCCTTTGCCCCATGATGGAGTCGCACAACCTGTAGTACACCTCTTCGGGCTGGCTGGTGCGCTGCGGGTCAAAAATGAGCTTGACATACTCATGGCAACTGGCGGACAGCCACTTTGCCTTCTCGATGTAATAAGCGGCGGAACGTTCCATGATGGCCCTGCAGCTCGAGGCGAGGTGTTCCTTGACGGAAGTGAAGCCATATTGATAGGAACGGATATGGGAGGCGACCTGCTTGTTGTCCACATATACGTTGACCCAGGAGCGGGTGAAGACGACACGTGCCTGCTTGCCTACATATATGTAAGGCACGGAGTAGAAGTGCGTGGTCTTGTTGTGCCGGAGTTCGACGTGGCAGTTTGGCTGCACTTTCAAATCCGCATAGTAACGCATCTCGTAAGGCTCGGTTGGAAGAGGTCTCAGCTTGTCCTTTTCCATTGAGTGGAAGCGTTCCTCGCGACTGTAAGGCCGCTTCTGCATACGGGTCTGGTTATGTTTCCCTATCTGCTCCCATACGGCCTTGTTCAAGTCCAGGAGCGAATAGAATGTGCGGTTGCGCAGCTTGGCGTGGATTCGGCTGTAACAGATTCTCACGGCATCCTCGACCAAGGCCTTTTGGGTCGGGGACAAGGGGTCGCACGGCAACACCACAAAATGGTAATAGTTCCCCATATCCTCCAAAGCCTTGTTCAGCCTTGGCTCATGCCTGTCATTGCTGATGACGGCCGACTTCAGATTGTCAGGAGTCAGGATGGGAGGCACGCCCCCCAAGTGCTCCAGGCACATCCGTATGGCATGAAGAAAGTCCTCGGTCTTTTGGGAAGGAACGCATATGGCATAGGTGTAATCGCTATAAGGCATGACGGCGACGAACACCTCAACCTTTATTATCTCTCCTGTTTCAACATCAACATAGCTCAACTTGTCTCCTGCGAAGTCTACCATGAGTTTCTCCCCAGGATTGTAAGTGTCTGACAAAACTGCCACTACGTCTTTTTGCGCGACAAGGTTCTGCTTGAGATGCTGGTAGAACTGGGACTTGCCGTAGCCATTGGGATGCTTGACTTTGTACTCCTCGAACAAGATCTGTCTGGTGACATGGTTCTTGGGGTTGCACAACTGATCTTTGAAGTATGGAAGCATCGCAAGGAAGTCTTGCATTCGCTCATCCGTGTATGCAGGGGTACCTGCATGGAACATGCGTTCCAACTCTGGGTCTTCAACGGCAAGGAGTTGGTCTATTTTCCATTTGTTGTCGGAGATCTTCTTCATATAGCTGTTGACGGTCTCCTTGTTGATGGGCAACCTCCTGCCGATTTCACGATTAGACATACCCAACTGTGAGAGTTGGAGTACTTGCTTTATTAAACTCATTTCTTTAACTGTTCCTGCCATAAATGTACTGGTTTTGTTTGTGATTCCAGTACAAAGATAATGCAAGATTCTGAAGGAGTGAACGGGCATGCTCCGGAAAAATAGGCGAAATCGGTTTGTTAAAGAAAGCCAATTTCCAAAAAGTGAACGGGTATGAACCGGAAAAGACGCCATTACCGCCACCTCTTTCCAAAAGTGAACGGATATGCAGCGGAAAAGAATGCATCTTAAGTGCAGATTTGCGCACTGAACGGATATCGTCCGGAAAAAACATAAAAAAGGCCTAAATTTTCTCATTTTTCTCCCTTTTGTGGGGTGAAAAAGGATAAAAACAGGATTATTTCAACCTATTTTGCGACTGAATTCGCCATCGGAAAGTGAACGGGTTTGCTCCGGATTATGTA
>CAVCXB010000232.1:0-3376 GCA_963605535.1 Wujia chipingensis | reverse complement strand
TCATCCGCTATGCACACAGGCTCGTTCTTGCCGACTTTCTCATAAGGCAAGTTATAGGCAGCAACAACATCCCCAAATTGAGAAAATAGAAAATTTATATGTGGAGCAGATTGAAGTACCATTTCAAGATCAAAAGTGAATTGCTGTCACATTAAATTCGCACCATCACATACCCTGGACTGTTATCTTCGGTTTTGGCAAGTGCACTGCGGTCTGCTCCCGGCGGATGCCCGAGAATGCGCACATAAGAGCGATAAAAAGAAGAATAATCCGAGAAGCCACTGTCCGCAGCGGCTTCTTTTGCGTGACTGCCGTTAAAAAGAAGCATCTGTGCATAGGCAATTCGCTTTCGCAACAGATAATCAATTACCGTTGTTCCAGTTGCCTTTTTAAATACTTTATTGAGATGGTGCTTGCTGATAAAGAAATGATCGGAGATCTCATCAAGTGTCAGCGGTTCCTTTAAATGTTGATTTAAATAGAACAAAATAGAACCCATCTGTGTTTGATGATCGTTTGTTTCTTTTGAGAATGCTTTGCAGGAATCGCTCATATCCGCAATCTGCATCAGCAGTGCCTCTACACAGATCGGGAGCATCTGATCCTTAAAGCTATCGGACTTTCGGGAACAGGATTCAAGGCTTTCCAGATAGGATAGCAGATGAAAACGCTCGATATGTTCGAAATAAATGGGTTGCCCAAAGGAATCGCCAGCTTGAGGAAAGGCGCGAAGAAGAAAGTCACGCCGTTCTGGAAGCAGTAGATCTGGGTGAAAATGAAGGGAATAGCGCCGGTAAGGGGCAGTGCTGTTGACACGCACACCGTGGAATGCGTGTGGCGAGAGAAGCAGAACGCTTCCGGGTGTTGGCTGGTAGTTGACACCTTCTACCAGATAGTCGGCATCGCCGGAAAGAAAATAGAAGACTTCATAGAAATTGTGGCAGTGGAGCGCGTAATCCTCCATTACGTAAGTGCTTTCTGAGTAACCAAATGAGACTAAATCCGTATTAATATGAGCCGTTGAATCCATACGAAAATACACTCCCTTTGCTAATTTTATGCCTGCAAAATTTATCTGCAAACAGGATATCATAGAATCGCTATATATGCAATGTTTTATCTCCTTTCTGCAATGGATTTTTTCATCAAAAAGAAGTATAGTAACGATAGAAATACGAAGAAATGCAACAAGAATATAGTAGAAATGCAGAAGAACTGCATGGGAGTGTTGAAAAATCGAGAAAAAACCAACAAAAAATAAAAAAGAAAAGGAGATTTATTATGAAAACAGGTGCACAGCTTTATACGTTACGGTCGTATATTCAGACCAAGGATGATTTTGCATGCTCGATGAAAAAAGTTGCAGAAATGGGCTATAAGACGGTCCAGATTTCCGCAATCGGAAAGGAAATTAAGCCGGAGGAAATAAGAGCAATCTGTGATGCAAACGGTCTGGAAATCGCATTGACCCACAGTGATGTAAATCGTATTCTTCACGATACCGATGCGCTGATCAAGGAGCATGATATCATGGGATGCCGTTACATTGGACTTGGCTGTATGCCAGACAAGTATCGCACAAAGGAATGGTTAAGCCATTTTATGGAGGATTTTAAGGAGCCAGCAAAGAAAATTGCTGCATCTGGAAAGCTTTTGATGTACCACAATCACAATCTTGAGTTTGAAGCATTTGAGGCTGAGAATCTGCCGAATGCAAATCCGAAGAAGCGTATTATTGAGTATTTAATGGAAGGTTTTGCACCAGATGAATTAGGTATTACACTGGATACCTACTGGGTAGCAGCTGCTGGTGCAGATGTATGTGAGTGGATCCGCCTGTTAAAGGATCGTATCCCATGCGTACACTTAAAGGATATGCAGGTAAAGGGAATGACACCGATTATGGCACCGGTTATGGAAGGAAACTTAAACTTCCCGGCTATCTTCAAGGAACTGGAGAACAGCTGCTGCGAGTATATGTTAGTTGAGCAGGATGTCTGCACGCAGGGAACCCCATTTGAGTGCCTGAAGACAAGCTATGATAATCTGGCGAAGGCAGGTTATCGTTAAGAAGGGAGAAAAGATAGATGGAACAGGTAAGACTTGGAATCATCGGTGTTGGTAACATGGGAAGTGGCCACACCGCGAATATCATGGCAGGAAAAGTGCCGGAAATCCGTATCACAGCCGCCGCCGATCTGCGTGAGAGCAGAAGACAGTGGGCAAAGGAAAATATGCCAGAGGGTACCGCAATTTTTGAGGATGGCGACAGTTTAATCAAATCTGGAACGTGTGACGCTGTACTGATTGCGGTACCGCATTACGATCATCCGCGTCTGACCATGCTTGCACTGGAAAATGGTCTTCATGTAATGTGTGAGAAGCCAGCAGGTGTTTACACCAAGCAGGTAAGAGAGATGAACGAAGCTGCAGAGCGCAGCGACCGCGTATTTGGTATGATGTTCAATCAGAGAACAAACTGCATCTACAGAAAGATGCACGACATGGTACAGAGCGGTGATTATGGAAAATTAAAGCGTGTAAACTGGATCATCACAGACTGGTACCGCACACAGGCTTACTACAATTCCGGCGGCTGGAGAGCAACCTGGGACGGTGAGGGCGGCGGCGTTTTGCTGAATCAGTGCCCACACAATTTGGATCTGTTACAGTGGATCTGCGGTATGCCGTCAAAGGTTCGCGCATTCTGCCATAACGGAAAATGGCATGACATTGAGGTTGAGGATGATGTAACTGCTTATCTGGAATTCCCGAATGGAGCGACAGGTGTATTTATCACCACGACAGCTGACGCACCGGGAACCAACCGTCTTGAGGTAACACTCGAGAAAGGAAAGCTCGTTGCAGAAAATGATGAACTGAAATTCTATGAGCTTGAGATTAACGAGAGAGAATACTGCTATCAGGCGACCGAAGGCTTTACAAAGCCACCGTGCCATGAGACAAAGTTAGAGCTGGATGGAAAGAATCCGCAACATATCGGTGTCTTAAATGCATTTGCAGCAGCGATCCTTCGCGGAGAGCCGTTAGTAGCACAGGGTACAGAGGGTATTCACGGACTGGAGTTGTCCAATGCAATGCATCTGTCCTCCTGGCTGGGAGAGACCGTGAGCCTGCCGATCGACGAAGATCTGTTCCTTGAAAAATTAAATGCATTTCGCGCAACTTCCAGAAAGAAGGAAAATGTACAGGATATTACATTTGACACAACTGGAAGCTACGGAAGCAAGACAAAAGAATAAACGGGGGTGTCTTATGAAACGTGCAGTGATTGTTGGCTGCGGCAATATCGCCACAGTCCACGCTGCCGTACTGACTGCCCAGAAAGATACAGAGCTTGTCGGTGTGGCAGATA
>CAVCXB010000231.1:0-3383 GCA_963605535.1 Wujia chipingensis | reverse complement strand
GTTGTCGCCTCGTCAACGACCTCAGCCAACTGTCTGAGTTTGGAAAGGCGGTCATGGAGCTCGTGCCCGAATGGCGTTGTTCAAGTTGTATCTTAAAAAGCGTCCGTACGACTTCGGCTTGGACTATCAGGAACTGGCGAATTTGACCAACGGGTACGTTTCGGCTGACATCCAACTGATTGTCAACGATGCTTCGCGTAGTGCTCAGCGCCAACGAACTGCGCAAATACGAACGCATCCGCGCCGCTATGAACGGCGAGGAAAAGAAACCCAACGACCGACCAAGTATCGGGTTCTAACGGTTTCTTTTCGCTCACCTTGCTATCTTTTAATAAGATAGGCTGCGGTTGTTCGCTCACCTTGCACTATCTTTGGATAAGATAGGCTGCTGCAGAATCCAAATAGAAGTGCAACGTTTTTGATGCTAAATGCATGAAAAACACTGCAGGGGGAGCCTAAGCGGCGGGGACGCAAAGTCCCCATGAGCGTCCAACAGCAATGTAAAAACAAGAAAGGAGGCCGGAGCCTCCCTAAAATCAATTAATTTTGCATTGCAATGTACAAACAACTGACTTCAGAGCAAAGGTACGCAATATACCTTGGAATTAAAAGAGGATGCAGCAAAACTCGTATTGCAAAGGAAATCGGTGTCCATCCATCAACGGTAGTGCGTGAAATCAAGCGCAATGCCAACCGCAACGGAGAGTATGTATGGCTCAATGCCAACAAGATGGCGCAGGGACGCCGCCACGGCTTGCCGGGCAACCGTAGCAAGCCTGCCGAGCTTTGGTGGCGTGTTGACAGTATGATCATTGACGACTGGTCGCCCGAACAGATAGCCGGAGTGCTGCGCAGGGAGGGTAAGAGCATCTGCAAGCAGACGATTTACAACCACGTACACGCCGACCGCACGGGTGTGCTGGCACGCCACATGCCCCACGAACTCAAGTACACAAGGAGGACAAAGGCCTTGAGACCCACAAAGGCTACCAACATTGCCAACCGTACCAGCATCCACCAAAGGCCGCCAGAGGCAGATGGCGAACGGTTCGGCGACTGGGAGATGGACACCATCGTTGACTCTTACGGGCACGCTATTCTGACACTCGTTGAGCGCTCAACTAACTACTTGAAGATTGCGCGGCTACCCGAGGGACGTAAGGCATTGCCTACAGCCCTGATGGTCGCGAGGCTGCTGTATCCGTTCCGCGACCAGATATACACCATCACCACCGACAACGGGTGTGAGTTTGCCGCGCATCTCGAGGTCACAAGACGGCTAAGTCGCAAGGGACATCCTCCTGTTACGGTCTATTTCACCGACAGCTACAGCGCATGGCAAAAAGGTGCCGTCGAGAATGCCAACAAGCTAATCAGGCGTTATATCCCCAAGAAGGCCGACTTCAGCAAATTCTCGGATAGCAAAATCATGATGATTCAGAAGAAAATTAACCAACGTCCACGGCGCAAACTCGATTTTGATAGCCCTCTTAAACGCTTTTTCCAACATTTCTCTTAATTTTGCACTTGCTGTTGGACTCTACAACCCATATATAAATTCGTTTTTCGTACAAATTAATGATTTTTTATTTTGCGAATGCTTATTCTCGTCTGTTTCCTGTTGATAGGCTGCATTTCATTGAACTTTTGTTAGACATCAATCCATGCTTATCCGACTAGTGCTATAGTTTCGCAGATTTCAATCTTTCGCCGCCCGGTCGTTGTGCGCAGGTTCTTACGGATGGTATCGAGCGTGCTGTTGGCGAACCATTCGTTGAAGGTCGTGCGGTGAGGTCGCCACTGATGTTGTATTGGAAGGCGATGTTCCAGGCGAAATTCTTCAGGTCTGTCTGGGTGACGGCTGCCTTTAAATGCAACAAGACGGGAAATGAGCGCCACCTTCTTGCAGAGGAAGTGACGCTCAATGTGTATTACCTTTTTGCCAATGCATCATTCCCCTTTAGCAGGAAATCATGCAAACTAAGGAGAAAGATGCCTTCGTCATCATAGTTGGAATGTCCGCGGTCGCCCACGATGACTATTTTGCGGAAGCCGTCGGGGACATTGAGCAGGGAGGCTTCTTCTTGGACCACCTTGTCATGATCGGGCAACGAGAATGCCGACTGGATATAGAGTCGCTCGTCAGCCTTGTTTACCACGAAGTCAATTTCAAGATTGCTGCGCATGGTTTTTCCTTCGGCATCGTTTCGAAACACTTCCACTTGCCCCACATCCACACTGTAACCCAAACGGCGCAGTTCGTTGTACACCACATTTTCCATAATGTGCGTAAACTCTATTTGGCGGAAATCCACAATGGCATTGCGTATGCCCGTGTCCTCAAAGTAGTACTTCGTTTCTGTACCGATGTATCTTCTCCCCTTCACATTATAGCGCAAGGCTTCACTGATGATAAAGGAGTCTTCCAAATGCTCTATATACTTGGTTATGGTGCTGTTGCCAATATCCAGACCTCCTGCCGAACGGAAGGTGTTGGATATTCTCTGTGTATTGGTGCTGCTTCCCATTGCAGAGGCCAGCACTTTTACCAGTTCACGCATACCTTCGGCGTTTCGCAAACTGTTGCGCTGCAACACATCCCGAAGGTAAACGGTCTCGTATACGCTACGCAAATATTTCTGCTTCTCCTCCGGAGTGTTCAGCAATGCCACCGCAGGAAGTCCACCATAGATATAGTAAGTTTCCAAAGCACTTCTGTAATCACCGCCAACACCTTCGTAATATTCGGCAAAGCTCAGCGGCCTCACACGTATTTCCCAGCCTCTGCCACGAAACTCCGTTATAACGTCCTTGGACAGGAATTTAGCGTTTGAGCCTGTGACATAAACTTCGGCATTGCTAATATGAAGAAATGAATTGAGCACATCCTCAAATTCCCTGACCATCTGCACCTCGTCAAGCAGTATGTAATACTTGTCCTTATCAACCATAAGGTCGTCAATATGTTCCAAGAGTGCATCGGGGTCTCTTAGCTTTCGGTTGCGCCGGTCTTCCAGATTCACCTCTACTATATGGTCTTGAGCAATACCTGCATTTAGCAGATACTGCTTGAACAACGTGAAGAGCAGAAACGATTTTCCACATCGTCTGATGCCGGTCACAATTTTTATCATCCCAATGCCATCGGCTGAGACCAACTCGTCAATATACCTCTTACGCTCAAAAATCATGCTTTACGTCATATTTTTGTGGAATTCCACAGATTTCTGCTGCAAAAGTACGTATTTTATTCCATCTATCGATATTAAGCATTGCTTTTTTTGTTCTATTGATTGACATTCCCCCAAAAAGTTGTCAGATTTGAGGGGGGTAACCAATCTGGTTTACAGACAATATTTAGCATAACCAATTGCTCTTACAAC
>CAVCXB010000230.1:0-3389 GCA_963605535.1 Wujia chipingensis | reverse complement strand
CTGGCAACCATCCTGTTTAAGAATCGTTTTACAAAGGAAGAAAGAGATGCAGGTCCGACAAACTTTATCATGGGTCTGGCATTCATCACCGAGGGAGCAATCCCATTTGCGGCAGCAGATCCGATTCATGTCATCCCGGCATGTGTGATCGGTTCTGGAGCTGCAGGTGCGCTCAGTATGCTGTTTAACTGTACACTGATGGCACCGCACGGCGGCATCTTCGTATTCCCAGTAGTTGGAAATGCACTGATGTACCTCGTAGCACTGGTAGTTGGCACTGCAGTTTCTACTGTTCTTTTAGGCGTATTAAAGAAGCCAAGAGAAGCATAAGAAGAGTAAGAAAAGTAGGAAAAACAGAGAAACCAATTCAAATATTCAAATAAAATAGCAAAAAATAAGAAAAAGAAATAAGACAAAGAAATAAAAAATTAATTTAAGAAGGAGAAGAAAACCATGAAAGAATTTACTTACACTATCACAGACCCAGAAGGAATCCATGCTCGTCCAGCAGGAGAGCTTGTAAAGGCAGCAAAGGCATTTGAGAGCACCATCAAGATGAACAAGGATGGCAAGGCAGCAGACTGCAAGCGCGTATTCGCTCTGATGGGACTTGCTGTAAAGCAGGGACAGACCGTTACCATTACCGTAGAGGGAAGCGACGAGGACGCAGCAGCCGAGGCAATGGAGAATTTCTTCAAGACAACTCTGTAAGACAAAGAAAAAGACACAAGAACACAAAGAGAGGCGGACACCGGCATTCGGCAGTCCGCCTGCTGTGCAAGCGGGTCATGGAAAGGCAGGTTAGTGAACGATGAAGATTTATCACGGAAAGAGTGTATTTGGCGGCGTTGCGATCGGAAAGACAGCCGTTTATAAGAAGAGTGAGCAGCAGGTTAAGCGTATCAAGACAGCAGACTCCGACGGTGAGTGGGCACGTTATCAGGCGGCAAAGGAGGCTGCGATCAGCCAGTTAGGCGAGCTGTACGATAAGGCATGCAGAGAGGTCGGAGAGACCAATGCAGCGATTTTTGAGATTCATCAGATGATGCTTGAGGACGATGATTATAATGAGTCTATTGAAAATATCATCCGTACCCAGCAGGTGAATGCTGAATATGCAGTGGCAGCGACAGGTGACAATTTCTCTCAGATGTTCGCCTCTATGGATGATGATTATATGAGAGGCCGTGCGGCAGATGTTAAGGATATTTCCGAGCGTGTGCTGAACAATCTGGCCGGTGCCGCAAAGCAGGGTGTGACCTCAAATGAGCCGGTGATCATTCTGGCAGACGATCTGGCACCATCTGAGACGGTTCAGTTGGATAAAGATAAGGTCCTTTCTTTTGTTACCGTACACGGTTCTGCAAACTCACACACCGCGATTCTTGCAAGAACCATGGCAATTCCGGCACTGATTGGAACCGATATTCCGCTCGATGAGACGACCGATGGCGTAATGGCAGTTGTAGATGGCAGCGACGGCACAATCTATATTGATCCGGACGAGCAGACCATGGCGAGTATGCAGGAGAAAAAGCGTGCCGATGAGGAAAAGAAGGCACTTTTGCAGCAGTTAAAGGGAAAAGAAAATAAGACGATTGACGGCAAGAAGATTATGCTGTACGCGAATATCGGAAACATCAAGGATCTGGCAGCTGTTATTCAGAATGACGCAGGCGGAATCGGTCTTTTCAGAAGTGAGTTTTTGTATCTGGAAAAGGAAGATTATCCGACTGAGGAGGAGCAGTTTAAGGTTTACAAGACCGCAGTTGAGACAATGGCAGGAAAGAATGTCATCATCCGTACACTCGACATCGGAGCAGACAAGCAGTGTGCGTACTTCAATATGGAACATGAGGAAAATCCGGCACTTGGCTATCGTGCAATCCGTATCTGCCTGACACAGACCGATGTCTTTAAGACACAGCTTCGTGCGCTGTTCCGTGCGAGCGTATATGGCAATCTTTCCATCATGTATCCGATGATTACAAGCCTTTGGGAAGTAAGAAAGATCAAGGAGATCGCAGAGGAAGTAAAGGCAGAGCTTCGCGAGCAGGGCATTGCCTATGGCAATCCAAAGCAGGGTATCATGATTGAGACTCCGGCAGCGGTTATGATCAGTGGCGAGCTGGCAAAGGAAGTCGATTTCTTCAGCATCGGAACAAACGACCTGACACAGTATACACTGGCGGTTGACAGACAGAATCCAAAGCTTGACCGATTCTTTGATCCGCATCATCCGGCGATCCTTGCAATGATTCGTATGGTAGTGGAGAATGCGCACAAGGCAGGCATCTGGGCAGGTATCTGTGGTGAGCTTGGCGCAGACACAAGTCTGACAAAAGAGTTTCTGGCAATGGGCGTTGATGAACTTTCTGTATCTGCGGGAAGTATCCTGCCGATTCGGAAGATCATTCTTGAGACTGACTTAAACCAGTACGGGAAGGAAACAGAAGGAAAGAATGCTGACTGAAAAACGATATGAACTTATTTTAAAGCTGCTTGATGAGCAAAACAGCGTTACCGTGGCGGAGATCAAGGAAAAATTAAAGATCTCCGAGTCCACGATTCGTCGTGATCTGAATGCCCTAGACAAGGCGGGAAAGTTAAACAAGGTCTTCGGAGGTGCGGTTGCAATCGAGGCGGGCTTTACCACAGCGGAGCCGCCTGTGGCGCAAAGAACCGGTGTAAACCGAGAGGAAAAGCAGCTGATTGCCCGCTATGCGGAGGCGTTAATCGCAAAGGATGATTTTGTGTACCTCGATGCGGGAACGACAACTGGCTGTATGATTGATTTTATTACCGAAAAGAGTGCGACGTTTGTTACCAATGCCGTCAGCCATGCGCAAAAGCTGGCGGCGGCTGGCTTTCGTGTGTATCTGATCGGCGGCGAGTTAAAGCCAACGACCGAGGCCATTATCGGAAATCAGGCGATTTTAAGCCTTGAGACGCTTCATTTTTCCAAAGCGTTTTTCGGTACGAATGGCGTTAGCTTGAAGGCTGGATTTAGCACACCGGATTACGAGGAGGCCATGGTCAAAAAGACGGCGGTGGGACAGGCAAAGAAGGCCTACATACTGGCCGACTATTCCAAGTTTGGAAATATCAGTTCTGTGACCTTTAGTGAGTTTTCAAAGGTGCAGGTGATTACGGATCGCAAGCCACCAGAGGCGTTTTTGCGGTGCAAGAATATTATTGTGGCTTGAGTTTTTTGTGGATGTAATATGAATGATATGGATCCCCGGCAGTGTTGCGCTGCCGGGGATTTTTGCGTATAGCCCGGGAGGGCATTGAAACTAACTGCGATATTTCAGAATTAAAATTTATTATTTGACAGCTCTGACGAGTAAAAAATAATATAAAAAAACCTTCCACTTTTTGGGATTTTG
>CAVCXB010000229.1:0-3414 GCA_963605535.1 Wujia chipingensis | reverse complement strand
GAGGGCTGCACCCTCTGAAACTCCGGCAAACAAAAAAGCTGCTGCATACCATTTTTTTATCGTGGTATGTAACAGCTTTTCCGTTAAATGGGCAAAACGAAAGCGACCAACTTTTTACGGTTGATCGCCTTCGGCTTGCTCATTATCTGTTTTTTTGTTTCAGTCCCGGGCTGTTGGTTTTATTGCCAGAGGTTTGCAGTAATTCAGTGCTTTACCCGCAACAACAAATATACCATAACACAAAAGGCCAGCAGCAAAAGTTTTAAGAACCCATATTAGGTATACACCACAGAATTGAATTGCATCGTCATATAAAAGCGTTATCCAATCCTGCGTGTTCCAAATCTTATAAAAAAATTCATTGTCATGAAGCAGATAAGCCATGAATGTTGATGCTCCCATAAAATTAACGACCTTACTACTGGGAACTCGGAATCTTCTGAACAATTCAAAGGCAGCAATGCCAAGCACAACCGGCACTATTTGATTGTTTCCATATCCCGGAATGGATTGGATAAACATATTGCCACTATCTGAATCGTAAGTCAGTATATTTCCTGCCGTGTTAATATAGAAATTGCCAAGCACAATGAGATTTGTAATTATAATGATTGCAAGTACCACCCATAATCTCAAAGATTCAAAGGGGTGGTATTTTTTTAGTAAGCGCTCAGTGTTAGGGCGTATAGAAAAATGTCCCCGAAGATGCCATACTGGCGGAAAACGAGCAGCATAGTCTCACTTCCCTCAGTGGCATTCACAGTAGTGGATCATTTCACTACACTGCCAATTCTCATATGTGGACTATTTCGCTCTACTAAAAATCAGGAGGAGTCCCATAATGAGTAAACGAGCACCACGCCGATCCGATGAGGAATGGCGACAGATCATTCTTGAAGCCAGATCCTGTGGGAGCAGCGATTTTGAGTATTGTAAAAGTCACGGCATACCGCATAGTACGTTTTACCGGGCACTGTCCCGTTTGCGTCGACATGCTTGCGAGCCACCCACGAGAACGGCAACAAACGAGTGCCGCCAAGAAGTTGTTCCAGTCAACATTTCGGAACTTCCGCTTGACGAAATCGCAGCAGAACATCCGATACCTGCAAATGTGAACGCATTGCCAATGGCCTTTGAGGCAACGATGCGTATTTCCGTTGGAGGCAGCATGCTGGAGCTGACGAACCATGCGGATCCCGCGATGGTTGGCAGTATTCTGCAAATGCTGAACCGCTCATGCTAGGCGATATCTCCAGCGCATCCCACATTTACCTGGTAACTGGTTACACGGATATGCGCAAGAGTATAGACGGATTGATGGCCATCGTGCGGGATGCCTACTCTCTGGACCCATACAGCAATTCTGTGTTTCTGTTTTGCGGAAGACGTGCGGATCGCATCAAGGCGCTCCATTACGAAAAAGATGGCTTCTGCCTTCTGTATAAGCGTCTTGAGAAAGGGGTCAATGATGCCTTCCGATTCCAATGGCCACGGCATGCGGCAGAGGTACGGAATCTTACGCGCCAGGAGTTTCGATGGCTGCTGGAAGGTCTGGCGATCGATCAACCGAAAGCCATTCATCCGACAAGCGGAAAGCATGACTTCTAACCTTTGGTAAAGTTGCACAAACTTTTCGAAGTTACGCAAAGCTGTCCTGCCCGAAGGCCTCTGAGGCCTAGGAAATACGTGCTTTTTGCGGTATAATCAGTGCAGTTTTTGAAAGGATGCAGTGTGCCATGACCAGTGCTGATTTCAGCGGAAAAAGCAAGGACGAGACGATAGAATATCTTCTCCAAAAGAACAATGCTATGGAGCAGGAAATTGCTAAGCTCAGTCAGAGTCTGGCAGAGTCCAAGGAGATCATTGAAAAGTTTAAGCGAATGATCTTTGCATCCAAATCCGAGAAGAAGCACGTCGGATACGATAACCCACAGCAGTTAACTCTTGCGGACCTTTTTAATGAAGCAGAGCTAGAAACGAATCCAAATGTCCAGGAGCCAACCCAGGAAACAGTTGTCGAAGGATACCATCGTGTAAAGGCCGGTTCTAAAAAGAAAAAGGCTTCTTATGAAGAACTCTACGACAAACTGCCTTCCAGAGATATGCTGTGTTCTCTTGCCGAGGAAGACAAGATTTGTCCAAAATGTGGCAGTCTCATGGATCGTGTCGGCTGGGAGTATGTACGCACCGAGTTGGAAATCATCCCTCCGCAGATCCGTCTGGTCAAGATTTATCAGGAACGAGTTCGCTGTAAGGAATGTTTTGACATGACCGGCTCAGCCAGTTTTGCACTCGCACCGGTTCCATCTCCTCTCATGGAGCACAGCATAGCATCTCCGACGACTGTGGCTTATGTCATGTACCAGAAGTATGTCAATTCCATGCCTTTGTACCGTCAGGAACAGGAATGGAATCAGCTGGGAGCTCCGATTCGCCGTGCAACATTAGCAAACTGGTGCATCTACTGCGGCATGACATACATGAAGCCGGTGTACGAAGCCATGAAGAAACATCTTCTGGAGCGAATAACCACCTGCGCGGACGAAACGCCTTGCCAGGTGCTCAAGGAAGACGGCCGAACGGCGCAGCAGAAATCCTATATGTGGATTCACTGCACATCGAACCTTGATGGCTTGCCGCCGATCATGCTTTACGAGTATAACCCATCCAGAGCCGGTGCAGTGCCACAGAGTTTCTACAGCTCCTTCCAAGGCAAGTATTTCCTGGCGGATGGCTATCAGGGATACAATCATCTGCCGGAAGGAGTTCTCCGATGCGGATGTCTGGCGCATTTTCGGCGGAAATTTTATGAAGCGATACCTTCTGCCGATCGAAAGAAGGGCAAGTCCAGTTCGCCGGCAGTCAAAATCGTGAATCTCTGCTCGAAGCTGTTTGAAATCGAGCGATCCTTCACAGACCTGACACCGGAGGAACGAAAAATCAAACGAAATGAGTCTAGGGAACATGAAATCTGGAAAGAGATCTGGGAATCCTTGGATTTAATCTCAGCAAGCAAAAACAGCCTGTTGGGGAAAGCGGTGACGTATGCCCAAAATCAGAAGCCGTATATGGAAACGTATTTCCTGGACGGCAGCATTCCGATTTCGAACAACTTCACTGAAAGCTGCGGTGCCAGACCGTATGCCGTGGGGCGGAAAAACTTCTACTTCCATGACACACCGGATGGTGCAGAGGCCAGTGCGATCATTTACAGTCTGGCTCAAACAGCTAAAATCAACAACCTGAGCGTCTTCAAATATCTGCAGGCGGTGCTTCTTTACATGCCGGACTACATCAATGAGCCCGAGGGCATTGAGGAACTGATGCCGTGGTCAGATCGCATGAAGGAAATCTGCGCCATAAATGACAAGCCAACTATCGAAGGCAAATCCTGAAATTCAGGAAATCTCCGAT
>CAVCXB010000228.1:0-3432 GCA_963605535.1 Wujia chipingensis | reverse complement strand
TCGTCAGCTCGTGTCGTGAGATGTTGGGTTAAGTCCCGCAACGAGCGCAACCCTTACTGTCAGTTACTACGCGAGAGGACTCTGGCAGGACTGCCGTTGACAAAACGGAGGAAGGTGGGGATGACGTCAAATCATCATGCCCCTTATGACCTGGGCTACACACGTACTACAATGGCATTTAACAAAGAGAAGCGAGACCGCGAGGTGGAGCGAAACTCATAAACAATGTCCCAGTTCAGATTGCAGGCTGCAACTCGCCTGCATGAAGTCGGAATTGCTAGTAATCGCAGATCAGCATGCTGCGGTGAATACGTTCCCGGGCCTTGTACACACCGCCCGTCACACCATGGGAGTCGGTAACACCCAAAGCCGGTCGTCTAACCTTCGGGAGGACGCCGTCTAAGGTGGGATTGATGACTGGGGTGAAGTCGTAACAAGGTAGCCGTATCGGAAGGTGCGGCTGGATCACCTCCTTTCTAAGGAGCACGAACGAAAGTTCAAAAGCTTCGGTCAGCAAGGGAGACCGCAAAGTAGAAAGAAAGCATTGTTCAATTTTGAGGGTACTAAAGAAGAGAGTGCCTGCAAAAGAAGCTTGAAAAACCGAGGGAAACCCGAAAATGGGGGTGTAGCTCAGCTGGGAGAGCACCTGCTTTGCAAGCAGGGGGTCAGGAGTTCGATCCTCCTCATCTCCACCATAAGGGCGCATAGCTCAGGTGGTTAGAGCGCACGCCTGATAAGCGTGAGGTCGATGGTTCGAGTCCATTTGTGCCCACCACTTACCAAAGGGAGACCCAAGGGGAAAGCAAATGTCTTGCTTGCAAGAGCAAATATCAGTAGATGAAAAAGATCATCTGTTGATATCTGTTCTTGGAAAAGGACAGAAAAAGTGCAGCTTGAAAACAGAATAATGAAAGCAAATGCAAGTGAAAACTACGAGTAAGTAGAAACAACGACATGAAGGTGAATAACCAAAATGTTGGGTAAAAAATACTACAAATAGTTGGACGCGAAAATTCTGAGAAGAACCAAACGAACAAATGGTAAAGCAAAGAAGAGCGCAGAGTGAATGCCTTGGCATTGGGAGCCGATGAAGGACGTGGTTAACTGCGATAAGCTGCGGGGAGCTGTAAGCAAGCTTTGATCCGCAGATTTCCGAATGGAGCAATCCGCATGAAGTAGTTCATGCATCCATATGTGAATCCATAGCATATGGAGGGGAACCGCCTGAACTGAAACATCTAAGTAGGGCGAGGAAGAGAAATCAACCGAGATTCCGTAAGTAGTGGCGAGCGAACGCGGAAGAGGCCAAACCGAGAGAAGAAATTCTTTCGGGGTTCGGACTGCATTTAGTATTCCTGATCTTTAGTCGAACAGTCTGGGAAGGCTGACGAGAGAGTGTGAAAGTCACGTAGACGAAAAGGAGAAGGAGCGAGCAGTATCCAGAGTACCGCGGGGCACGTGAAATCCCGTGGGAAGATGGGGGGACCACCCTCCAAGCCTAAATACTACCCAATGACCGATAGCGCAAAGTACTGTGAAGGAACGGTGAAAAGAACCCCGGGAGGGGAGTGAAAAGAACCTGAAACTCTGTGCTTACAAGCACATAGAGCACGTCAATGTGTGATATGGTACCTTTTGTAGAATGGTCCGGCGAGTTATGGTATGCAGCGTGGTTAAGGACTTTAGGTCTGAAGCCGAAGCGAGAGCGAGTCTGACAAGGGCGAAAAGTTGTATGCCATAGACCCGAAACCGGGTGACCTAGCCATGTCCAGGCTGAAGTGGAGGTAAAACTCCATGGAGGGCCGAACCGACCTCCGTTGAAAAGGCGGCGGATGAGATGTGGCTAGCGGAGAAATTCCAATCGAACCCGGATATAGCTGGTTCTCCCCGAAATAGCTTTAGGGCTAGCGTTGTATTAGATTACCGGAGGTAAAGCACTGAATGGGCTAGGGGCTGAGAAGTTACTGAACCCTATCAAACTAAGAATGCCGGATAATTGATGTACAGCAGTCAGACTATGTGAGATAAGTCTCATAGTCAAAAGGGAAACAGCCCAGACCCACAGCTAAGGTCCCAAAATGGATTTAAGTGGAAAAGGATGTGGAATTGCACAGACAACCAGGATGTTGGCTTAGAAGCAGCCACTCATTAAAAGAGTGCGTAATAGCTCACTGGTCGAGTGACTCTGCGCCGAAAATTCAACGGGGCTAAAATTCATACCGAAGCTTGGGCTTGACAGTAATGTCAGGGGTAGGGGAGCGTCGTATACGAGGTGAAGTCATAGCGGAAGCGGTGGTGGATTGTATACGAGCGAGAATGCCGGAATGAGTAGCGAGAATTATGTGAGAATCATAATGGCCGAAAGTCTAAGGTTTCCTGAGGAAGGTTCGTCCTCTCAGGGTTAGCCGGGAGCTAAGGTGAGGCGGAAACGCGTAGCCGATGCACATACGGTAGAAATTCCGTAGCCTCCGAAGATTTAAGCACAGGGACACTTTTGAAGGGCTGAGCCGGGCGTTGGTTGCCCCGGTCGAAAGGGACACAATTGAGTGGAAGTCAGTTTGGAAAGAGGCGAGAAAAGCTGTGTGTATATGGAAGGAGCCCGTACCGCAAACCGACACAGGTAGACAGGAAGAAGATTCTAAGGCCAGCGGGAGAAGGGTTGTTAAGGAACTCGGCAAGTTGACCCCGTAACTTCGGGAGAAGGGGTGCTTACGAAGGTAAGCCGCAGAGAATAGGCCCAAGCGACTGTTTAGCAAAAACACAGCTCTATGCTAAATCGAAAGATGACGTATATGGGGTGACACCTGCCCGGTGCTGGAAGGTTAAGAGGAGATGTGAGAGCATTGAATTGAAGCCCCAGTAAACGGCGGCCGTAACTATAACGGTCCTAAGGTAGCGAAATTCCTTGTCAGGTAAGTTCTGACCCGCACGAATGGCGTAACGATTTGGGCACTGTCTCAACAGCCCGCCCGGCGAAATTGTAGTACCGGTGAAGATGCCGGTTACCCGCGACTAGACGGAAAGACCCCATGGAGCTTTACTGTAACTTGATATTGGATTTTGGTATTGCATGTACAGAATAGGTGGGAGGCTAAGAAACGAGTACGCCAGTATTCGGGGAGCCAACTTTGGGATACCACCCTTGTGATACCGGAATTCTAACCTGTGGCCGTGAAACCGGTCAGGGGACAATGTCTGGTGGACAGTTTGACTGGGGCGGTCGCCTCCAAAAGAGTAACGGAGGCGTTCAAAGGTTAGCTCAGCACGGTCGGAAATCGTGCGAAGAGTGCAAACGCAAAAGCTAGCCTAACTGCGAGACGTACAGGTCGAGCAGTAACGAAAGTTGGAGTTAGTGATCCGGCGGTATGAGAGTGGAATTGCCGTCGCTCAACGGATAAAAGCTACCCTGGGGATAACAGGCTGATCTCCCCC
>CAVCXB010000227.1:0-3447 GCA_963605535.1 Wujia chipingensis | reverse complement strand
ATATATTAAAAATCAATAAGAAAGAGGCATTCATCCACGCCCATGCGGTGCATCGCTCCTATGGACGTGGTACTCTGCCAGATTTGATAGACTCTTTATAAAAATGCAGCAGGAAAGATTTTACAATCATCTTGCTGCATTTTTGAGATATGCTTATATTTGAAATAAATCCTGAGCATTTTCAAATAATATTTTATTCTTATATGCGATCAGGCTTTCTTTTTCAAGCATCTGTAACAGATCATTTAGATTATGCCGGATCTGATTGGCAGGAGTGAAAGGAAAGTCAGATCCGTACATGTAGAGAATGAGATGTCCAAAATGAACCTGCCAGAAACCGTACCTGCTGTGGTATAAACCATAAGTCGTTGTCGTAAAATGTGGTAAGAAAATCAGACGAATATATTTTTCCAAAGATTTGTCGTAAAAATGTGGTCAAATCAAGAAGATCGAGTGCGAAAGCAAGTGAAAAAACTCTGTGAAGCCGATAAAATCAAGGCTTCACAAATTCTTCACAAAAAAATAGCACTCACCTCTTGACAGTGCTAACAATAAGTGCTATAGTACACGTAGAACAAAGGAAGGGGATCAATAAGAAAGCCCCATGAAAACCTTGGTTCTGCAGCGAAAGCTGCTGAATAAAATACCGCGCCGGAAGCGTCAAAATAGATTTCAGCGGACGCTGCAGGTGTTAAAAGTAGAAGTTCCGTTTTGGAATATGAAAAGCGGAAGCATTGAAAGGAGATTTTGATTATGTTAGTACCGAGCATCTTTACAGATAGTTTATTTGATGATTTCTTTGATTTTCCATTCGTTGATGACAAGAAGGCAGAGAGAAAGCTGTATGGTCACAACGCAGCAAACCTGATGAAGACTGATATTCAGGAGTATGATGACGGCTATCAGTTAGAGATCGATCTTCCGGGCTTCAAGAAAGATGAAGTACATGCTGAGTTGAAGGATGGTTATCTGGTAGTCAGCGCTGAGAAGGGTCTCGATGAGGATGAGCAGGATAAGAAAACTGGCAAGTATTTGAGAAGAGAGCGTTATGCAGGTTCCTGCCAGAGAAGCTATTATGTTGGCAAGGATATTACTGAAGAGGATATTAAGGCACAGTTCCAGCATGGTATGCTGACACTGTTTGTTCCGAAGAAGGAAGCAAAGCCGGTTGTAGAAGAGAAGAAACACATTACAATCGAATAATTGATCAATCGCAATAAGAATTGAGTAAATGATCGTTTGCAATATTATATAGGGGTGCATCCGAAAGGGTGCGCCCCTATAATGAAAAAACCGCTTTCCGGCCAATGAGTTTTCCGGAAAGCGGTTAAAAACAAAAAATAAAAAAAGAAAAAAATAAAAACAAAAAATAAAATAAAACGAAAATGAGAAAATAAAAACAGTAATCTTACGATTACTGTTTTCAATGCCGCAGACCGGAATCGAACCGGTACGGGTATCACTACCCACGGGATTTTAAGTCCCGGGCGTCTGCCAGTTCCGCCACTGCGGCATAGCTTCTTGTGAAGCTCAATGGATGGAGGTGGATTCGAACCACCGAAGCAAGTTGCAGCAGATTTACAGTCTGTCCCCTTTGGCCACTCGGGAATCCATCCATGTCATATTTCCTTGACAGTTATGAATGATACCACACTTCCGAACAAAATGCAAGCACTTTTTTGAAAAATTTCAATTTTTTTTTCAACTCCACTTTTTTTATGAAGTCTCCACGCCCATGCGGTGCATCGCTCCTATGGACGTGGTACTCTGCCAGATTTGATAGACACGGGCGTGAGTTTGTCTAATTTTGGACACTGTGAAATTTTTGTCTATGGAAGAGATAAACGAAAAAATCTATAATGCTAACGTGCTGACGATTGCCAGTTGAGGTTGGAAATATCCAACCATTGGAAGTAGTTTTATAGAAAATTTTCTTTTCTTTTCCATACAAAACTGGTATACTAATTAGCAAATGGTGAAAGGATGGTGGCTGTTTGTGATTATTCAGTTAGGGCTGACACTTGTGATCCCTCTCCTTGCCTGTCTGTATTTTTGCTATTGGCTCTGTGAGCATACAGGTGTGGGCAGCTGGGTCTATATCATTGGCCTGATCTTTGGGATCGGCGCTGGTATTATGACTTGGTATAAGCTGTACCTGCGTGAGAAGAACCGTAAGAAAAAGAAGGACAGAAAACCATTCGGATTTAACGATCATATTTAATATGGAAGGGAAGGTGAGAAAATGAGAAGTGTATCTCCTGCGGTAAAGCAGGAAACAATCCGGATTGCAACCGGAACTGCCATCGGTGTTGTGCTGATGTGGGTTGTATTTTTCTTTCTTCATCAGACAATGCCAGAAAAGGTGCCGTTTGATTACACGGTATTTCTTGCCGGTATCGGCGGTCTGGTCTTTGCAGTCGGAAATTTTTTCCTGATGGGCCTTACCGTTCAAAAGGTAGCCGCAGAGACGGACGAGGGCAGAGTACGCCAACGTATGCAGGTCAGCCAGCGACAGAGAACGCTTTTGATGCTTGCATGGGGCGTTGTGGCGCTTGCGGCTCCGTGTTTTAACGGGGCAGCCGGAATCATCCCGCTTCTGTTTCCCAGTATGGTGATTAAGGTATATTACCTGACCATCGGAAAAGATAATCTTACGCAGGATAAAGGGGACAGTCAGACAGCTGCTCCCACAGCTGGGAAAGGAAGTGAGAAGTAAACAATGGATTTTGATGTTTCAGGAGCTCAGGTGTTTTTTACGATCCCGACGAACATTCCGATTCTGGGCGATTTGCAGATCAGTGAGACTATGGTGGTCAGCTGGCTGGTTATGGCGATTATCGTTGCACTTTGCCTGTGGCTGACGCACGATCTGAAGGTGACAAACATCTCAAAGCGCCAGGCGGTAGCTGAGTTTCTGGTAGAAAAGGCAAACAATTTTGTGCGCGGCAACACGGGTGGTCATAAGTTTGACTATATGATTCCGTTTATCGCGGCACTGTTTACCACCAGTGTATTTTCAAATCTGATCAGTCTTCTCGGTCTTCGAAGCCCGACAGCCGATCTCTCGACTGAGGCGGCATGGGCAGTGGTTGTATTTGTTATGATCACACAAAAGAAGATCCAGACAAACAAACTCAGTGGATATTTAAAGGGCTTTACACAGCCGATTCCGGTCATGACGCCGTTTAACATTTTGTCCGAGCTGGCAACACCAGTCAGCATGGCATGCCGTCATTTCGGAAATATCCTGTCTGGTGTCGTTATTGACGGACTGATCTACGCAGCGCTTGCTGCAGGAACAAAGGCGCTGTTTGGTTTGATTCCGGGCGCAGTTGGAAAGGTGCTTGGAACAATTCCGTTCTTGTCGGTCGGTCTTCCGGCAATTACATCTCTTTATTTTGACTGGTTCTCAGGCGTTATGCAGGCATTCATTTTCTGTATGCTGAC
>CAVCXB010000226.1:0-3475 GCA_963605535.1 Wujia chipingensis | reverse complement strand
ACTGCATATTTTCAGAAGACTCTTCATCTACATCATCTACGAGAGTCAGGCTTCCATCCGGCGTTAAGGCTCCGGACACATCCCTTGTGGAATCCGTGCTGTTGTCAGTGCTGTTTTCTGTGTTGCTGTCATCTGTAGCTCCTGTACTATCGGATCCTGCCTGGGTATTGTCTGTAATCTCGATATTTGTCGAGCTTTCCCCGCTTGTGTCGGATGCTGTCGAATCCGCTGCTTCTTCTACAGTCACTGCACTCTGCTCTGCATCCGGATTTGCCTGGGCAAATGCCGGTGTTGCACTTCCACAAGCCATTAAGGTTGATGCAAATACTGCAATCAGTCCTGCTTTTAATCTCTTATTTAACATGACCTTCCATCTCCCTTCCGCCGGTAACTGATCCGGCAT
This sequence comes from Wujia chipingensis, assembly GCA_963605535.1. Classification (GTDB taxonomy): domain Bacteria; phylum Bacillota; class Clostridia; order Lachnospirales; family Lachnospiraceae; genus Anthropogastromicrobium; species Anthropogastromicrobium chipingensis_A. The sequence continues at coordinate 3,072 of CAVCXB010000226.1, read as the reverse complement.
AGACCTCATTCTGCTTCTGCTGAATCTTTTTCAGGGTTTCCAGCACATCCCCCTTGCCTGCCATTTCACGAACCGTCTTTGCGATCTCCTCATCACAGAGCTGTCGCTCCTGGATCTGCAGGGTTTTCAGATATTCCTGAAGCTCGCGGATGCGGGCTTCTGTCTTTTTAATGTCCTCGCGGACTTTCTCAATCTTTCTGTTCAAAGTAATTTCCTCCATAATTACGACCACTGGATTTTCACTTATCCACTGGCCGCTGTTTCATGCAAAATTTATCAATTAGGTAATCTTCCAAAGCAATAGAAATGCTGTTGCCAGTAGCTGGTCTCAATGGATGCATACTGGATTGGATTTCCGCAATGGATCATCATGCCGTTGCCCACATAGATACCTACATGGGAAGCACCAGCCGTATCATAGGTTCCCTGGAAAAAGATCAGATCTCCCGGTTTTGCCTGATCCGGTGATACATAAGTACAACTGTTTCTCAAGCCCTCTGCAGTCTGCCTTCCAACATCCCAGCCATTTCCACAGTTGTTGATGACCCAGGAAACAAATCCCGAGCAGTCAAAGCTGGTGGATGGTGAAGCACCGCCCCATACATAGGGATAGCCAAGATATTTTTCTGCCTCCGTGATCATGTTTCTAAATCGTGTATCGCTTAAGGCCTCCGGCGGGATGGAATAGGACATGCCATCCGGCGTATATCCGGAAATGGTGGTCTTGTCCCAGAGATAATCCCTGTTGCCATAGGAAGTATTTAAAATGTTGTACCAGTTAATAGCATCGTCCACGCCAAGCCTTGCCCTAGCCACTGCATCAAAGCCGCTATTTGTCATGGTGGTATTAAGCACATTTACAGTTCTTGTGGTAGTAACTTCCACTTCCTGAGTGCCATTGTCATCTGCAAGATAAGCTTCCCAGGTCTGATGACCGTGGGCACTGGCCGCAGCATGGCTGTCGTAATACACATCAAAATCCACGCCGTACCGGGCAAAATTCCCCGTATCTTCCACGGTATATTCCACGCCGTTCATAATAACCTTGGTTCCCATTGGGACGGTTGGATTGCTGGCATCCACAGCGATGGTGTGGTTTGCTGTCGGGTAAACTCCCGAAGCAGTCGCTCCGCCTGCCCATCTGCCGCAGCAAATGGAGCAGTTGCAATAGCCGCTTGTTACCACCTGCCCCAAAGACTCACCTACTCTGACTGTTTTGGTCTCGGTAATGGTTTCCATGCCTCCGTCAATGGTAATTCCATACTGTGCATTAAACAGGGCCTTCAGTTCCTTCTGCACCTTGGCATCCGAAGCCTTGAAATTGCCAAACTTTACCGTCAGATAAGAGGCCAGCTGATAAGGATTATGGGAAATCTCATCCACCTGATAGCGGTACTCGTCATAGCCCGGATAGCGGCTTTCAATGTTATCGATCTGCCTCTGCAGGGCTTCTTCCATCTCGCAGTAAGCTTCCTCTGCGGCTTTCAGCTCATCATCCGATGCCAGATAAGTGGACTGAAAGACCGTTGTGCTCATGCCTGCAAATACAGATCCCATGGAAGTGATGCTGCCTGCCAGGATCATGAAAAATAGCAGGGCCGCAAGCAAGGCAGCAATAATGCCTTTATTCTTTTTGACGATATTGACGGCAGTATTTTTGATACGCTCTGCTAGGGTAAGTGTTCCCTCTGCCACTTTCCCAGCTGTTCCTCCGGCAGCTTCTGCCTTGCGTTTTGAGCGAAAAATAGAGGCATACCTTTTATTTCTGGCATGCCTCTGAGCTTCTTTTGCACTATTCTTTTTTACTGCTTCTCTGGCCGCATCCTTGGCAGATTTTCCTGCCGCCTCACTTTCTATAGTAGATTCAAAATGCAGTCTCGAAGCCCTGGCCTCCGCAGTCTGTTCCAGCTTATCGGCTCTCTTTGATTTTTCAGAAGAATGCCTTCGCTTGCTGCTCTTCCCCGACAGCTTATGTGCTGTAGTAGATGCTGCAGCTTCGGATCCGCTTACCACATCCTCGCTAAGATCCTGCTCCTCCTGGTTGCCATCTTCAAAAGCCGACTTTATCGCATTTTGACCGGAAATTGCTCCCTGCTTTACTGCATGACCAGCTGCACCGGCTGTTTTTCCTGCTGTGCTCGTCACACTACTGAATCGTCCGCCCAGATTGCTTCCTTGGGAATTTCCCTCCTCAAAATTCAATCGGGATTTCTTTTTATTCCTTTGCTTCTGATTTTGTTTCTGCCTTTGCTTTTGACTTGAGGGCTTTTCTCCTTCTAAAGACGGCACATGCTCAGATGCTACAATACTTTGTGCCTGATTTCCTGTACTCTCCTGCTCATGCCTTAATCTGCTCTGATTTTCCTTCTGATAACGTAAGGATATCCGCTTTTTCTGCTGATGACGTCTGCTGTCAGAATCCACATTTTCAGAGCGGACTGACTTGTCAGAAAGTCTGTGACTGCCAGAATCTGAGGATGATCTGTTGCCATAGGAATCAGACCCTGACCCATCTTTTAAGTTCCACTGATCAGAAGACCGACTGTGGATCTGCTCTGACAGGTTATTCTCTAATGAAATGTTTCCAGCCAGATCTGAGCCATGATCTCTCTTACTGCCATATTCAAAGTTACTGCCGAAATCTCCGTTGCCACCTGAATCATCAAGATGATATCTTCTCTGCTGAACCTTCGTCCCTGATGAATGCCCTGAATCCAGTCTCCCACCAGCCAGCTGTTCATTTTCCCGGACATGAGAAAAGTCAGCGTCTGATGCTCTTTCGCTGACTCTTCTCTCGGAATGCTCACTGAGATTTTTTTCAACTGCACCTTCGCGGGTCATCTTCTGGACAACCTTATCGCGAGTGCCAAGCTGCAACCCATCATCGCGCATGTTTTCTCACCTCCCTGTTCATTAGATTTTTTTATTTGATCTGTTCAAAGATCCTGATCCTGTCCCGGTAATCCTTGCAATTTATTATTACATCCTTTGTATCCTCCCATATATAAAGCAGGTACTCTTCCTCCATCTCTTCTCCAAACATATCTGCATAAATCTCCAGGGCCTGATCAA
>CAVCXB010000225.1:0-3492 GCA_963605535.1 Wujia chipingensis | reverse complement strand
GTCTATATCATTACATCTTCGGAGAGTATTCAACCGGAGATCAAGCGGCTGATGATCGATATTGCGGTATCGGTACTGTTGATTCTGGCATTGACTGCCGGAGTTATGACGATCTGGATTTATCGTGGAACGATGGTGCCGCTCAAAAAATTACAGATTGCTACGAAAAATATCAAAGAGGGAAATCTGGATTTTACCATTGATTATGATGAACAGGATGAGATGGGGGATCTGTGCCGGAACTTTGAGGAGATGCGTAAGCGTCTGAAAGAATCCACCGAGGAAAAAATGGTGGCAGAGAAGGAAAACCGTGCCCTGATCAGCAATATCGCACATGACCTGAAGACACCGATCACAGCAGTCAAAGGTTATTCTGAGGGGATTTTGGACGGTGTTGCCGATACACCGGAGAAACAGGAGCGTTACATCCGGACAATTTATAATAAAGCAAATGAGATGGATCGTCTGTTGAACGAGCTGACATTGTATTCCAAGATTGACACGAACCGCATCCCATATAACTTCAAGAAGATTAATGTGGCAGATTACTTTGATGACTGTATTGAGGAAATCGGTCTGGATCTGGAGACAAAGGGAATCGGTCTGACCTATTTCAACTATGCGGATGAAAATATCGTGATCATTGCGGATCCGGAGCAGCTGATGCGTGTTGTTAATAATATTATGACAAATGCCATCAAATATATGGACAAAAAGAAGGGTCAGATCAATGTCCGGATCAAGGACGTTGGTGATTTCATCCAGGTTGAGATCGAGGACAATGGAAAAGGAATAGCCGCCCGGGATCTGCCGTATATTTTTGACCGGTTTTACCGCACGGATTCTTCGAGAAATTCTTCTACCGGAGGAAGCGGCATCGGTCTGTCCATCGTAAAGAAGATCATTGAAGATCACGGTGGCAAGATATGGGCGACAAGTAAAGAGAAGACAGGTACGACCATGTACTTTGTCATTCGAAAATATCAGGAGGTACCAAATGAGTAAGATTTTGATCGTAGAAGACGAAGAAGCAATTGCAGATCTGGAGAAAGATTATCTGGAGTTGAGTGGATTTGATGTGGAGATAGAAAATGACGGAACCAGCGGAATGGAGCGTGCGCTGAATGAAGATTTTGATATGTTTATCCTGGATCTGATGCTGCCGGGCACCGATGGTTTTGAAATCTGTAAAAAGATCCGTGAGAAGAAAAACACACCGGTTCTGATGGTTTCTGCAAAAAAAGACGATATTGACAAAATCCGTGGACTCGGACTGGGAGCTGATGATTATATCACAAAACCGTTTTCTCCGAGTGAGCTGGTGGCCCGCGTAAAAGCGCATCTGGCCCGTTATGAGCGTCTGATCGGCAGCACTGCGCAGAAAAATGATATCATTGAGATCCGTGGCATCCGCATTGACAAAACAGCCCGCCGTGTATGGGTAAACGATGAAGAGAAGCAGTTTACGACAAAGGAATTTGATCTGCTGACATTCCTCGCTGAGAATCCGAACCATGTATTTACAAAAGATGAGCTGTTTTCCAAAATCTGGGATATGGAGTCCATCGGTGATATTGCAACGGTAACGGTTCATATCAAAAAGATCCGTGAAAAAATTGAGTTCAATACCGCAAAACCGCAGTATATTGAGACAATCTGGGGAGTAGGATACCGGTTTAAATTATAATTGTGTTCCCCAGATTGTCTGTAGATGCGCATACGCGCGACAGCCAGCCAAGCTGTCTGAGCTGGGGAGTAGGATACCGCTTCAAATTGTAAGCAACAGGATACATGTATAAGTGCGTATGATAAAGGCGGGCAGATTTACAGAATATATGTAGATCATGCCTGCCTTATTTGTGGAAGAAAAAGATGGAGATTCGTGTAAGATGAGAGCAAAACAGCCGGAAATTATATATGAGGACGAGGCGGTGATCGTATGCCGCAAGGAAGCCGGAGTGGCGGTGCAGACGGCCCGGGCCGATCAGGCGGATATGGTAAGCCTGCTGAAAAATTACCGCGCGAAAAAGAAAGAAGAGCCATACATTGGCCTGATCCACCGCCTGGATCAGCCGGTGGAAGGCGTGATGGTATTTGCAAAGACGAAAAAGGCAGCGGCAAAGCTGTCGGCGCAGGTCAGCAGCCGCAGCATGGAAAAGGAGTATCTGGCTGTGACAACCGGCGTACCGCAGCCGCAAAAAGGCGAGTTACGCGACTGGCTGCTGCGGGATGGCAAGACAAATACATCCGCAGTTGTGGCAAAGGGAACGCCACAGGCGAAAGTGGCAAAACTGAGCTATGAAGTTGTGGAAGTGCGGGATGAAGGAGATGCGGCACTGGTGCATGTGTGGCTTCATACCGGACGCCATCATCAGATCCGGGTGCAGTTTGCCCATGCGGGCTATCCGCTTTATGGGGATACGAAGTATGGAATGGCAACGGATACGTACTGCCCGGTGGCATTGTGTTCCTGCCGGATTGCATTTACGCATCCGATAACCGGAAAAGAGATGGAATTTACGATTCGACCAAAGGGAAAAGCATTTAGCTTGCAGTAATATAGAAGAGATTTGTCTTACTTTTGTCTCACATGGTGTGTTATAATTCATAAGGAAAGTATCAGATTCAGAGTAGAGAAAAAGAGCAGTTCTGAAAAGATTAGAACTGCTCTGAATGTGATTCTTTCCAATTGTACCCAGTCGCGGAAGTCTGGTTATGTTATATATGGGAAAAGTATTTTTCCCTTTTGGGTAAAAACAGCTGTATTTAGTAACATATAGCAATCTTTTTACCATTATCAGATACTAATGATAGCTTATCTTTGAAAAAAGGGTATACTTCGCGGACCTTCTTACGGAGGTCTAAAAAAATATTATGTAAAAACAGTGTAGTATCAGGAAGGTGCATACATTCTGCCAATGGTGTGCATACGGTTACATCCGCATTCCGGACAGATACAGATATCCACTGACCAGACTGCTTTTATCAGTTCTGCAATGGAAAGACCTGTGTATCTGGCACGGAAACGCTGATGTCCCTGGAGTGTAAAAATCAATTTCAGATTCCTGCTTTTTCCACGGTTATTTAGAAATCCGTAGTAGCGGATCTTCTGGAAACCGGTTGGAAGTACATGCATGAGATATCTCCGGATAAATTCGGTGCTCTCCAGTGTGATCTCCCTGCGCGGTTCACCCGGCTTTTTGCCCCGTGCGGAAAAAGTTACTTTATGTTCATGAACGGACAGGATACGGCTGTTCGAAATGGCAACTTTATTCGTATATCTTCCAAGATATTCAATGGCATTGCCAAAGCCGTTAAAAGTCTCTTTGATATAAGGGCACCAGTCCTTTTCATAGAGGGTATTGCGAAATTCAGCCCATTCCCATGAATTACGGAGTTTTTCGCAGGAAGAGGAAAATACCAGTACCTGTTTTTTGTAGAGAGAATCCAGTTCGGCAAGATATTTTCCTTTGAATTTATCTCTTAATACCC
>CAVCXB010000224.1:0-3524 GCA_963605535.1 Wujia chipingensis | reverse complement strand
GTATGAATCATATGTGGCACAATTCATTTGTGAACGCTTAAGTTGACCACATTGGGGGTGCTGACCCCGAGACGCATTCTCTTGCCAAAATAATTAGCTTGTTTTTGCTTTCGCGCGTTGGCGCTTTCAAGTAATGAAGTATAGCACAAGTGCTATAAAATAGCAAGGGAATTTTTTAAGATTTTGGGACAATCATTTTTTCAAATGAGGCTCAATGTCTTTAAAAGGAATAACCATCCGGTTAAGGAAAATGCAGAAAGTAAGGTAGTCAGCATGACAACGCTGGCACTAAGTGTTCCTTCATGGCCCATGCTCTTTGCCATAGTATAGCTGCTGACTGTCGTAGCGGATCCGAGCATTACGAGGATTGCGACAAGTGCTTCGTTACGATAGCCGAGCGCAATGGCAACTGGCATAAGAACACCAGAATAGCCAAGAAGCTTTAAGAAGGTGCAGGCAATCGCTGGCTTTACCTTATAAGATGCCTTTTTGATATCGAAGGATGCGCCCATTGCCATCAGGCCGAGTGGAGTCGCGAGTACGCCAAGGTTATGTACGGTCTTCTGAAGGATGGTTGGGTGAGGAAGCTTGAGTAATGACCAAGCAAAGCCTGCTGCTATTCCGAGGATAATCGGATTTGTGATGATGCCCTTTGCGGTACGAAGGAGGCGATCACGGGTGGAAACGGAACTTGTCTTGTTCGCCGGGGATGTTAATGTCAGCGCTGCTACTGCACAGATGTTATAAAGCGGCACGGTGCCAATAATCATAAGCGGTGCCATACCAGACTGGCCATAGATGTTGACGATAAAGGCGATACCTAGAATTGCCGCGCTGCTGCGGTAAGATGCTTGTATAAACTCGCCACGGTCGGATTTATCCTTTAAGAGGGATGACAAGGCAGTGGATACAAGAATACAGCCAAGTGTCGCGCAAAAACAAAACAGCACGAAGCCACCATCCCACGCCTGATAAAAGTTTTCTTCCCATAAATCTTCAAACAGCAATGCGGGAAGTGCAAATTTGAATACAAAGCTGTTCATTCTGTTAGTAAATGCATCATCGAACACACCGGTCTTGCGAAATACTAGTCCGAGAATCATGGTTAAAAAGATCGGAAGGGTTGCGTTGATGCTAAATATAAAGTTGTCCATTGTTCGTTTGCTCCTTTTGCTTCTTTTGCTCTTGTTTCCTTTTGTTATAAATTGTTATAAACTATTTTGGCTACAAAGCGTCTTTAGTATACCAAATATTTTTTCGGGTGCCAATAGGCTGATTAAGCGCTCTGCTTACTCTGCTTAACTTCTCTTTTTTACATAGTCGAGGTTATCGTAAATATTGAGTTATCGTAAAAGAACTGAATAACAGTGGTAAATACCATATTTTTCAGAAAATCATTTACGATAACTCTTTTTGCTACCGAAGCCCACAGAGCTGCTTCAGCAAGGTTTCATCATCAACTGTATAGCGTTCTGGGTTAAGTAATTCTTTCAGCGGATCATTTTAGGAAACGGATTTTTCTATTGCTTTCCGTTTAATCTCCGTATCAGCGTGGGCATAGATTAGTGTTGTCTCGAATTGTGCATGCCCAAGCCACTGGGAAATAAGCGTCAGCTCCACCCCGTTCTGGTACAAAGCCATCGCCCATGAATGACGGAACAAATGCGGGTGAACATTTTCAGGCATCTCGGCGCATACTTCACGAGCCATTTTTCCATACTTTCGTACAATGCTCCTGACATTTGCCTCGGTCATTCGCTTTTTGCTGTTGCTGCGAACCGTAAAAAACAGATGCTCTTCGGAAAACTGCGATTCATGGGAATGAAATTTTAAGAGATATTGTTCCAAATGCTTTACGATGTCATCCCGCAGTGGAATGACGCGAGCTTTGTTTCCTTTGCCATGAAGAATGACACGTGGCGATTCACCAAGCTGGATATCTTTGATCTTGACATCTACAAACTCCTGAACGCGGGCAGCGATTTTGTATAAGAATAACATTAAGAATGCATCCCGTTTCCCTATGTCTGTAGAAGTATCAGGCTGTTTTAAAATCGTCAATACCGCTTTCTCGCTCATGTGCTCGACCAACTTCTCCTCAACCCTTGCTTTTCTGACCTTTTGTATCTCTTCAAAGTGTGATACAACAGTTATGTCTTCCTGGGCTGCGTATCTGTACATGGAGTCTCTGGTTGCGCGTTGACGGGCTGCACTTCCGTTCGTTTTCCAGATAATCTAGGAATCCGGATACCGTCTGGTGGTCGATCATATCAAAGGTTATCTCATCCATCCGGATATTCTTTTCTAATTTTACGTAGTCTAGGAGCATCTCAAGAGATTTCCGGTAGGAACGGATCGTATTTTCACTACATTTTTGTTCTTTGGGCAGGGAGATAATGAGAAAGTCATGTATCAGCTTGTAAAAAGGGTTCAATCCAGCCATAAGTCCACCCCCAATCCTACCTGATCAATCTTTTCCCAGTCAATCCCCGGCGACTTCATGAGACGGTCTGGGAGAAGGTGAATGTAATAAACAGTATCGGAGAAGCTCTGGTGACCCATATATGCCCGCAAGTATGGCAGCATTACATAAAGGTTCTTCCCCTCGTCAATCCATCCTTGGAGAACAGCGGATGCAAACCTGTGACGCAAATCGTAAGCGCGGATTCTTGGAAGCTCTTTGGGATCAACACCAGGATGCGCGTCATGCCAGCATTGCTTTACCGCCGGATCGAGGTGGTGAAGCTTTAGTTGTGAACCATCCTGGTTGCAGAAGAAAAATTCGGATTTTCCGACCGCAATCTTGCGCTTTAGGTCATACTGCATTAACAATGCCACGACATCATCTGATGCCGCTATGATCCTGTCCTTATGACGTTTGGTGTTCCGGATAAATATCTCGCCTGTCTTCAAATCAACATCATCAATCGCAAGCCGCAAGGTCTCACCGGGTCTAAGGCCACATGCATAGATGAATCGCATGAGAAATGGGATCGTTTCATCCAAAAACGGATTTAAGCGATGCATTGACAACCGATCCGCTGCGGAGAACAACGCCAGAAGCTCCTTATCCGTCATAATGTAAGGCACGTATTGTGCAACTTTGGGAACGAAGTTCATGGGCAGGATGTAGGAAGATGGACCAAGAAACCTCGCAAACATCCGAATGGTAATGGCCTTGTTTTCCAATGCCCGGTGGCCTTTGGCCATTTCATCGGAGAACCATCCCCGAACAGTCTCTTTTGTAAGGGATTTTTCTTCCGGAAAGTGTTCAGCACAATACTGGTCAAAAGCTTGTAGATAGCTTTTTTCACCCTCGCCACCATAATGCATGCCGGCCCTGTATTCGAGATAGGACTCTATGGAAGGGGCAAGTCCGCTCCTAAATCTCATGTGTATCACCTTCTTCCCCAGGCATAAATCCTTTTAGGCTCAACCCGACACCACGCAGATGTTCAATATCAAGATTGATATACTGTTTGGTGGATTCGAGATTCCTATGCCCCAAGACCTGCGCAACTGTT
>CAVCXB010000223.1:0-3630 GCA_963605535.1 Wujia chipingensis | reverse complement strand
TGTCAAATTTATGTAAAAAAAGAAGCGCAAGCCGAATCGCTGCGCTTCCTTTTTCCTTTTCCTGATGCCCTTCGCTCTATTTCCTTAATTCTGCCCATCCGGTTTATCCTAACATTTGGATAATGCATTTTATATGCATTTTTTTAAATTAAAAATATTCTGTTTCCTCATTTATCTATCTTTCATTTTTGTCATACTCTTCAATCAGGCACTGATGCTTCTTGCTATTCTTATCATAATTTATTGCCACTAGCAAAATATTCCCAGTATATGCCAGAATGGAATCTGGATACTTTTTTTCCTTGATCTGCTGCATCGCTGTCTGTGCCTTTTGATTCCATTTTAATTCAACTACCAACGCCGGATAATCTTCCTTATATTCGGGCTTTGGAAGAAACACAAAATCTGCAAAACCGCGTCCTGTCGGCAACTCCCGAACAGGTTTGAAATAATATTGCATCGTACTCAGATAAGCAACTGCCAACACACTGCTCAATGAATTTTCATTGTTGTACTGAATTACAGATACATATTCATTATGAATCTTTTCTAGCTGCTTTGCAACGGCATCACAATCCATATCAAGTGTCGCATTCAGTAAATTTTCTGATTCCTGCTGAAATGTTATCATCTCATTCCACTGCTTACTCTCAACTGCGATTGTTAATTCCTGTCGAATCTCTTCATTTGGAACAAATGCCATTTTCCTTGTCTGATCATATCCAAGATATCCCAAATGAATCATGTAAGTCAAAACATCATCCTTGCTCTTAATGTTTACAATATCATTTTTAAAGGTAGCTGTGTTAACCTTAACAGATGCTCCTGAAAGCATCTCAACAATAGCCGTTCTTAAGCCATTATAATTCATATTGATGAGCGGCACAATTGCCTCATACGATGCAGTCTCTGACCAGTAACTTTTAAATTCACCACTCAGCATCACGCTTACGACAGCTCTCGGATTATAGACCGAATACTCTCTTAAGAGATATCCATCATACCATCTTTTGATTTTATTAAAATCAAGGCGATATGCTTTTGCCAGTCCTTGTACTTCCTCTTCTGTAAATCCGATATATGGTGCAAGCCTCCCTGGGCTAAGCATAGTAAATTCATCAAAGTTATTCAGTGCCGACTGCGTTTTTTCTTTTTTAATTGGCAAAATTCCTGTCAAGTATGCCAGCAGAATATACTTTGTCGGTTCAGTTCCCTTAAACATACCTCTAAGAAATCCAATATATTCATCTTGAATTTTTTGATTTGTGGCCTCATCACGAATTAAAACATCCCACTCATCAATAATAATGATAAACTTTTTTTGTGTGGCTGCATTGATCTTCGACAATGCCTCTGGCAAAGACACCGTATCAGCTGGCAATACATCTGGATAATACGTGCGCAATTCCGAAATGGTTTTTTCTGAAATATAGGAAACGATATTCTCAGGACTCCCTGCCGGTTCCATACACCATTGAATATCCAGATGAATGACATCATATTGATTCAAATGCTTTTTGAAATCGGGAGCTTCGCTGATTTTCAACCCCGCAAACAGTTCCTGCGAATCACACCCTTTGCTGTAATATGCTGTGAGCATATTTGCGGTTATCGACTTGCCAAATCGACGCGGACGGCTATTGCAGATATATCCCTGCAAAGTATTCATTACTTTATTTGTGTATTCCAGCATTTCAGTCTTATCAACGTAAATTTCAGAATTTACCGCCACCTGAAATGCCTGATTTCCCGGATTGACAAACATGCCCATACTTTCTCATTCCTTTCTGTTAATTATGTGTCATGCAAAAAGTTCACACCGTTGTTTTTTGTATACTTATATGTTACCTCATTTTAAGCAATTATGCAAGTACTTTTTGCAAAAGAAAAAGCGCTGCTTTTACAGCGCCCCTTCCATCAGGAAACCTCATCAATTGGCGTGAGTACACCGGCATCCATCTCATACACTTTATCGCATAGGCAGCGAATATCTTCCATATTATGGCTGGCAAGAAGAATCGTCGTCCCCTCTGCCTTTAAATTCAGAAAGATCTGGCGCATCTCCTCCACGCCTCTCTTGTCCAATCCATTCATCGGCTCGTCCAAAATGATCAGCTTTGGCTTTTCCATAATCGCCTGTGCGATTGCAAGCCTCTGCCTCATTCCGAGTGAAAACTTCGCCACTTTTTTTCTTCCGGTGTTTCCCAATCCAACGGTCTCTAATACCTGCTTCACATCTTCCTTTGTGATGCGGTGACGAATTGCCGCCAGATTATACAGATTGTCATATGCATTTAAATAAGGTATGAAATCCACATTTTCAATGATCGCGCCGACATCCTGCGGGAAATCCACGTCCTTTCCCACACGCTTTCCGCCTACCGTCACTGTACCCTGCGTTGGCTTCAAAAAGCCCAAAATCAGCTTCATCATAACCGTCTTACCGGAACCATTTCGTCCCACAATACCATGAATCAGTCCCTGTTCAAATTCAATCGAAAGCGGCTTTAACACCTCTGCCGACCGGAAGCTTTTTGATACACCATCTAGTACAATATAAGGTTCCATATACACACCTCGCTTTTTCTAACTACATTTTCTAATTGCTTTGCCTACTGCTTTTCCCTTTGACTATATCGGTTCACGCCTATCGTTTTTCACTATTCACTATAATCATATTAACTATAATTTAACTATAATCGTATCTGCCCATTTTCAGATTCATGACGATAAGCGGCACAAGAATCATTCCTGCAAGAAACAGACACGCATAGGAAAATGTCGGGTTGACACGGTTAAATGCAGTCGTGCTTAAGTTTCCGACACGGCTCATACTAAATGGAGAGATAAACAACAGATACTTGCTGGTCACTCCAACTCGCACAACCGTTGCCCAATAGTCCATTGCAATTCCGATTCCACCGATTGCAATACCAGGACCGCTCGGCCACAGCATATGAAGCATCATCGTCAGAAAACCAGTTGCCATTCCAATCATCAGGCAAAGAACAATGCATCTGCCAAACAGCTGCACCGCCGTCGTCTGGCGCATGACCGAAACTGGGAATGAAAAATAGTTGGAAATTCCATAGCCAAACGGTGCATTGATCATCTTCACAAAGGTTGTCGTCCATGCTGTCTGAAACGTCACCTGCGGCACGATAAGAAGCAGCAGTAACAAAAAAATATACAAAAAATAGATCACGGTAATTGCGACAATATACACAATCTGTCCCCAGAGCCAGCTTCTTCGGGAAGTACGCAGCAGATACTGGTAGACACCATCATCACGATATGGAATGTCACAGATAATCAATACAAAACCAATCCAGATCGTAAACGACGTATACATATTATTGGTCACAACCAGAAACATCTCCATAATGCCAATTTTCTGTCCCGACTCCATCAGGCCACCACGCACATCACCAAAATAGAGATAGAAAAAGACGGCCAGACAAAGACAAATTACCAGTGTTTTTCCCTGAGACAGACAGCGCTGAAAATTTAATTTTACATAGGCGTTCATGCTTCTCATGCTATCCATTGATTCCCCTCCATTTCATCTCTCTGTAGTGAACTACCCATCACCTAAAGGTAATGGGCTTCTATTTAAGAAGTTTGATATTT
>CAVCXB010000222.1:0-3678 GCA_963605535.1 Wujia chipingensis | reverse complement strand
TGAGGTATTTTTTTCGTCAATCTCTTGACCTATTTAAAGTATACAGGAAGCTTTCTTTTCTATATGCTTTTTGTCTATGTGCTTTTTATCTGTTTGTCTTTTGTCTGCTCTCCTTTTATCTGCTCACTTTTCTTTTATTGTATATAATTTTCTTTTATTTTGCAATCCACGTTTTCTGGATAAAAACGAATAAACTCCAGATAAAAGCAAATAAAAAAGAACAGTGCTCACAGACGTGGCATTATCCCACTTATTTTCTCTTCGGTACTGTTCTTTTCGTATCCAGCTGATTTTATTCAGTTAATCGTATTTGATTTATTGTATTTGTTTTATTGTATTTGTTTTATTGTATTGAATTTTAAGTCTGTTTTTACTGCTTGTACTCTACTTCAAATGGAAGCTGATCCAGAATATCACGCTTTGCATCGATACCCGGATATACCTCAATCAGTTTCAGACCCTTCGGTGTCAATCGGAATACACAGCGCTCGGTCACGTAAAGAACCTTCTGTCCGTTCTCAATGGCACGCTTTGCGGAAAAGCTGATACTATTGACATGCTTTACAAATTTCGGAACCGCTCCCTCTTTCTCAATGGTAATCTCACCACTTTTCTGAGATACGGTCAATCCCTTTGCATTGAAGCTCATGCAGAATACAACCGTCGGTGTCTTCGCTGTGATATTCGCGAATCCACCAATACCAGCAAATGCACCTGGACCTCTGTGCGCGTTGATGTTTCCGTATTGGTCAACCTCTAATGCACCCATAAAGCAAATGTCCAAACCACCATTGTCGTAAAGGTCAAACTGGTTCGCCATATCATAAACGGATGCGGCTCCGATCATTGCACCAAATGCTTCGCCAGAAACTGGAAAACCGCCAATGCCACCGGATTCAACAGTCAGTGTCACCATATCGAGCATGCCACTCTTTCTCGCATACCTAGAAACCATCTCCGGAATACCGATTCCAATATTGACAATATCGTCGACTCGAAGCTCTTTGGCTGCTCGTCGTCCGATAATCTTTCCAATGGTATTGTCCTTAAGCACCTTTTCCGATGCCTGATCGATCTTCTCACTCCAAGTATGCCATTCCTCGTATGGAATCTCAAAGCTTCCAGTCAATGCCGTATATGCTTCGTTTCGCTCCTGCGGCTCTACAACAACAATCGCATCCACCAGACACCCCGGAATAATGGCATTTCGTGGTCGTGACGGCGTGTCTACCAGTCGATCTACCTGAACGATGACCTTTCCTCTGTTTGCCTTTACTGCCTGACAGATAGAAAGCGCATCACCAGACATAAACATATCGTCAAATGTGATATTTCCCTTACGGTCTGCCGCGGTTCCCTTGATCAATGCGATCGTGATCTTCGGCAATTTATAATAAAGAAACTCCTCACCGTCCACCTCTACATGCTTTACCAGTGAATCGTCGATGGAAATACGGTTAATTCCCGGTCCTTCCTGTCTTGGATCAACAAAAATATCCAGACCAACCTTTGAAAGTGCACCCGGAAGTCCCCCCGCCTGTGCACGAATCGCATGGGAAATGCAGCCAAGTGGCAGATTGTATGCCTCAAAACGATCCTCCAAAACAAGCTTTTTTGTACTCATCATGGCACCGAAATGGCCACAGATCAGCCGGTCTACTGCGCCGTCGCGGATGTATCCTTCGGCATTGTGCTCGGTGTCCCACACGCCAAATCCGGCACTCGAAACGATCGTTAAATGGGTAGGCGACTGCATTTTCTGATAACGACGATAGAGTGCCTCATGCAGCTCCACCGGATTTTCAATTCCCACAAAGGAATTGACACATATACAGTCACCATCCCGAATGAGACGGATCGCTTCATCTGATGTCATAATCTCATACATATATTAAGCCTGCCATTTCACCTTTGCTACACATTTTTTTACATGACAAGCCTCTTCGCCTGCGCGCATCTGCGGCTTGTGAGCAATGCTCGGCGGCAGTACCGCATAGGAACCAGTTGTCAGAATTGTCTGGCACATTTCCTTTGGCTCCTTCCAGAATGCAACATCGCGCTTCTCATCATACTCCTCATCGACCTCTAATCCGGTTCTGCTTACCGTATCGATTTCCTCTTCACCGGAAATGATCCACTGGATATCTGCATAACGGTTATGAGTCTCCAGCCGACAATTCTGTGCTGGCTTTGTCTCATACTCCTGAATCATAAAATAAAAATCATCGTTTACCTGATAGGTTCCAACCTCAAGTGCTGCCAGATCCTGCTTCTTTAAATAGCTAACGGCTTCTTCGATTGTCATCTTGTTCCTTTCCCAAAGCGTTTGCACCAACGCTTCCCTCTATGTATTTTTCTTACATTTTATCGTGCATTCCTATCTTACTTAAGAACTATTTTTTTGTCAAGGAATTCTGGAATGTTCCGATTTTCGTACACTTTGGTTGTTACAGTTCATGTTTGCATGAAACCAATCCGCATGGCAACATTTTAGCAGATTGCTTTTTCCTCTTTTTTATTCATCCAAATATAGAATCCAACATTCAAAACAATTCCGCAAATCGTTGCCACCGGTGCTGCCAATCCAATGCTTGTAAGGCTGGCATTTGGCTGGATGCTCATATAGTAGGCTAGCGGAAGGCGAACAAGCAATGTCTGAATCAGTCCCTGCACCATTACCCATACAGTCTTATCATGTCCGTTGAAATAGCCGACCATACTAAACAATACCGCTGTAACAATGGTCTCTAATGCAAAACCTTTCAAATAATCATAACCCTTCTGGACAACTCCTGCATCGGTTGTGAAAATTCCAGTCAATAAATCGCCCCTAAAGAAAACGAAAACAAAGACAACCACACCAATAACAACACCAACGCAAATACCCGTAACCATCGCTTTCTTTGCTCGTTTTTCGTTTCCGGCTCCGACATTTTGGGATACAAAGGATGCCATAGACTGCATCAGAGAACTTGGAATCAACATGGCAAAATTTACAATCTTGCAGGCAACACCGTATCCGGAAGATGCCTCCAGACCCAGACGATTGACAAATGCACACAATGCAAGAAATGAAATCTGTGTCAAAAATTCCTGAAGTGCAAGTGGCAAACCAATCTTGAGCGCACGCTTACAATGACTATTGATCGTAAAATCTGCCTTCGTAATCTTGAACGGAAGATCCTTTTTCATAAGCATAACCAGAGCAAATACAACGCTGGCTGCCTGTGCCACTACCGTAGCAATCGCAGCACCTGCTGCATCCATATGAAATCCGGCTACCAGAATCAAATCACCTGCAATGTTGATCACACAGGCAATTGCAACAAAAATTAATGGAGATTTGCTATCTCCTAATCCTCTGAAAATAGCAGATAAAACGTTGTATGCGACAATAAAGAAAATACCGCCTCCGCAGATACGCACATAAACAGCAGTCAGATTCACTGCTTCATTTGGTGCCTGCATCAACACTGCTATCTGGCGTGAAAATGCGATCATTACAACAAACAGTACCGCTGCCATTGCCGCAAATACAACAACGGAACCTCCAATCAATGCACCAATCGACTCTGGACGTTTTTCGCCAATATATCTGGCGATCAAAACGGTAATTCCCATCGCAAACTGTGTAATAACAAAAGTGACCAAATTCAAAACCTGACTGCCCGTAGATAC
>CAVCXB010000221.1:0-3748 GCA_963605535.1 Wujia chipingensis | reverse complement strand
AACGATTTATCCCAGAAGAAATATTATCCCAGTAACTTTGTGAGAAGTCGTATAAACCATACGATAGCCATGAAGCTACTGGGATAAGTTTTTTACTATACATTCAGGAATGACGGCATATTTCCTTCCTCATGCTCCTTCTTTTCTTCAGTATGAATCTCTTTAGGAAACCATTTTTCGTTCCATTCCTTGACATATTTGTCTACGGTATTCTGCGACAATTCGGCATACACCTGTGTAGTCTGAATAGAGGCATGACCAAGGAACTTTTTGATCGCCATCAGCGGTACACCTGCTTCCAGCATATGAGTGGCTGTACTGTGCCTGAAAGAGTGCGGCGTATAGGTGCCCATATTGAACAGATCTGGATTCTGCTCCTTTGCCATCTTCACATACTTCTTAATGATTTCTTCCACACAGGAAATGGTCATGTGCTCATGTGTCTGACTTGAGAAGATATGACGGTCAGAAATCCCGTGAATCCTTCTTTTACGGAGATACGAATCCAGCATTGCCGCATACGCATCAGATACATTGACAAGACGGCTCTTGTCGCCCTTGCCATTAAGTTCAATGGCTGTCCGGTCTTTTTTCTTCCTGACACAAGAAACAGTAAGATCACAAAGTTCCTGCGACCTTGCTCCGGTAACATACAGTGTCATAAGAATCATCTTATCGCGTAATCCGATGTCGGTACGGTCATCAGGAAGCGCAAGCAGGATTTTCATCTCTTCTGCCGTGAACCAGGTGCGGCGTTTCCCCCGTGGCTTGCTTAAAGGAATCCTGATGATGCTGTTTCTAAATACTGCAGCCGCATCAAAATCCCTATTCTGTGCATACTTTGAAAAGGAAAGCAATGCGGCAAGACGCTGATTCCTTGTTGTCTCACTGCATTTTCGTTCCTTCAGAATCCATTCAAAAAAGCCTGTGAGAGTATCATAGTCCAAATCTTCAAATGAAATGGCATCGGCGGCAATACCGTTCTTTTCGTACATAAATTCAATCAGAAGCCGGAATGCATATTTGTAGGACTTGATCGTGTTCGGCTGGACACCAATCCCTACGAGGAGATAGGTGTTCACGTAATCGTTAAGAAGGGGAAGAAAAACAGACTTATCACTCATCGAAATTCACCTCCGGAAGTATATCCATGCTGTAATCATCAAAACGTTCCATATATTTGGCAGATTCCTGCCCGCCATATTTCAAGTACTTTTCTGTTGCCATCATGTCATAATGACCGAGATAAACGGAAAGCCAGGGAACCTGATCTTCCTCAGCCCATCCTTCAGAGACACCCGCATCAAATGATTTATGAGCGAAAACATGACGGAAACAATAAAGGCAGGGACCTCTTTCATGCCGCTTATAGCCCTCCAGGCTAATGCCTGCGGCATTGAGGATGCGTTTAAATGGTTCACGCAGGGATGCAGTTGGGATTGGAGTATCCAAATCTTTTCCGGGGAACAGGTATCTGTCCCTTACCCTGACCAGACCCATCTTTGCGCAGTAAGCTTTCATGATCTTCAACAAAGAAGGTTTCATCGGAACATAGCGGTATTCTTTCGACTTGGTTTTTTCCAGGACAAATGATCCGTGTTCAAAATCCAGATTTTCCGTCTTCAGGTTTAAAACCTCCCCGAGCCGCATACCGCATCCGTAAAGGATTCTGAGAATTATCGGAAGTTCCGCAGCCCTGTAGGGATAGACCTTGGAAGCTCCGGCTCCGCGGTCAGCGATGGTGAAGATTCTGTCGAGTTCTTCATCCGTAAAGATATAAGCGACGTAATCATCCCTGACTTTGGGATAAGGAGGGATAAACGGGCGGTACCCATAGCCTTCCAGGTGACGGAGAAATCCACGCAAAACAGTTACAATCTTACAGACGGAACTCTTTTTAATGTCAAAGGTTCTAAGCCAGTCATAAATCTGTTTTTCCGTCAGGTTCTTGTCGCTGCAGGATATGCCGTTCAGATATTCATCGAACTTTATGAGATGCCTTGTGGCGATATAGTAGCTTTCCTTTCCGACTTCCTGCTCGTACAATGACAGAAAGCTGTTCATTTCATCCGCCAGGATGCTTTTGAATTCAATCATGACAGGCCTCCCCTCCGAGAAAATCCAACAGGATTCCCGATGCTTCCGGAACCTCCAGCGCACATCTGCGCAGATTCTCAAGATCATTCTTTGCATAGTGTTTTATGGCATTGGGGTCAGAATGGCCAAGTGCTTTTCGGACGGCATCATACGGCACGCTGTCGTTGACCATGGATGTCGCCATGGATGCCCTGAGAGAATGCGGCCCGTGGTGCTTTCCAGTAGTATCAACAGAAGCCTTTTCCAGGTATTTGGTGATGGTATTGCTTATCGTGGTATTGGTTAGTAATCCGTATGGTGCAAGAGTCCCCGCAAAAACATAACCATCCGGGTTATATCCTGAACAGGCCAGATGGTCTTTCAATGCCTCTCGTATTTCCGGCAGCATAGGGTGGGATACAGCTTTATGTGTCTTGTGCTGTGTGAAAGAAATGATGCCGTTATTGAAATCAAGGCTTTCCTTATGCAGCCTGACTATATCCCCGGCGCGTATTCCAAGCCTCGATGCAAGCAAAAAGATCGCATAGTCACGCTTTCCGCGCCGGTCATCCCTACCGATTGCGTCTTCTGCCGAAGCTATCTCATCCACGGTATAGGTGGAAGGGGGCCTGTTATCGAACCTCGTATTTGGAACAAACGTTGACAGATCGTTTGCCGTCATCCCTTCTAACGCAAGGAATCTAAGGAAATGTCCCACATACGGACAATACTTCTTGGTTCCGAGACGGTTGCAAATGCTTATGACCATTGATGGCGTTATCTCTTTGAGGGACTTACAGCCATCAGCTTCGCATTCTGTAAGGAACTGGCTTATGGCAATCTCCTTGATCCTGAGGGTGGCCGATTTATTGCCGGAAAGCCTGCAATCCTCGAGAAAGCCTTCGGCGGATTCCTTAAATATGCCTGGCGGCTTAATTCCCGGTTTGCCGGCATGCTGGCGGATGTACCCATTTTCTTCCGCGATATCGTTCACACGGTTTAAGCAGCTCGTGATAAACCGCAATACCTGGTCAGAAACCCGGTCATGGTTTTCCTGATACCATTTGATGTACTGCCTTCCGACATCCGGGGAGTAAACCTCGATGCCCTGCTTACGCATGAAATGCTGGACTGGCCTGAGAAGACGCCGATAGAACTGTATCGCAGGATCCTGATAACCTTTGGCGCGCAGTTCTTTTTCAATGCTGTCCATCAATTCCTTCAGAGAAGCATTGTAAAAAGCTCCTCTGTCAGCGGGTGGCACAAAGCCTTCCCGGTAGAAAGTGTTGAATTTCCTGACAATAGCCTTTACAACATCACAGGTTCCGGGATTTTCATGAGTATTCAGATATTCCTGATAGTAGGCATCACCGACAGAAGGATCGTAATCAGTCAGTCCATGCTCTTCGATGTGAATCTGAATTCTCCTGAGAACACAGGCATGCCCTTTTCTTGTTTTCTCTGAATAACCATTTGCAGCCAATTCGCTTTCGTAGTCAGACAGCAGTTTTTTCAGTTGTTCATTGTGAACTTCTATAGATTTCATGATAATCACCTCCGGCAACAGAGTAGCACCGAGGTATGATTATCCTATATTCATTTAGGAAAAAATCTGTGAAACCAAGGGATTATAGAAATCTACTCGGATAAGAATTCTACTGGGATAAGTAGT
>CAVCXB010000220.1:0-3753 GCA_963605535.1 Wujia chipingensis | reverse complement strand
TTTATTCCAGCTCAAAAGCTCCAGTATAAAGCTGATAATAGGTTCCCTTATCGTTAATCAGCTTTTCATGTGAGCCGCGCTCAATAATTCTTCCATGATCCAGAACCATGATGACATCCGAATTGCGAATTGTAGACAAACGGTGTGCAATAACAAAGGATGTGCGTCCTTTCATCAACGCATCCATACCTTCTTGAACAATTCGCTCCGTGCGGGTATCTATGGAGCTTGTTGCCTCATCCAAAACCATGCAGGGCGGATTTGCCACAACAGCACGGGCGATATTTAAAAGCTGCCGCTGTCCCTGACTTAACGCTGCACCCGCATTCAACAGCACCGTATTGTAGCCATACGGCAGGTGAGAGATGAAGGAATCTGCGCCCGCCAACTTTGCCGCAGCTACACACTCATCATCCGTTGCATCCAACCTGCCATATCGAATGTTTTCTATAACAGTACCGGTAAATAGATTGGTATCCTGAAGTACGAGACCAATGGAACGTCTTAAATCTGCCTTACGGATTTTATTGATGTTGATACCATCATAACAGATTTTTCCATCTGCGATATCATAGAAGCGATTTAACAGGTTTGTAATCGTTGTTTTGCCAGCACCAGTTGCTCCTACAAATGCCAGCTTTTGTCCGGGTTCCGCATACAATGTGATATCATGCAGCACGATTTTCTCTGGTACATATCCGAAATCTACGTCTGCCATTCGGATGTCACCTTTTAGCTCTGTATAAGTCAAACTGCCGTCACTATGCGGGTGCTTCCATGCAAAGATTCCCGTTCGTTCTTCGCATTCTGTTAATTTCCCTTCCGGATCCTTTTTGGCGTTTACCAACGTAACATATCCGTTGTCTGCTTCCGGTTTCTCATCCAAAAGCGCAAAGATGCGCTTAGCACCTGCCATTGCCATAGTGATCAAGCTGATCTGCTGTCCAACCTGCTGAATCGGATTGGAAAACGACTTTGATAGCGAAAGGAATGCAACCACAATGCCCGCAGTCAGTGTTGTGCTGCCATCCAGAATCAGGATGCCTCCGATAAAGGCAATCAGGACAGTCAGAAGGTTACCGATTTGCCCCAGAACCGGCATAATTAGATTTGCCAGCGTATTGGCGTTGGTGGAGCTTTCATACAGGGCGATGTTTTTCTTCTGAAAGCCGTCTTTTGCCTGCTTTTCATGGCAGAAAATCTTAATCACTTTTTGACCGTTCAGCATTTCCTCAATGTAGCCGTTCATACCTGCCATAGATGCCTGCTGACTTGAAAAACAGGTAATGCTCTTTTGGGAAACGACAATCGTGATAACAGCGTCAACAACAGTGACAATTACAACGATTAGCGCAAGCGAGCGACTGTAATATACCATAACCGCAAAAGATGCAACCGCCGTGATCCCGCAGGCAATAAGCTGTGCTAAAGCATTACTAATAAACTGGCGGAGCGTATCTGTGTCATTGGTGTAATGGCTCATCACATCTCCATGTGTGTGCGTATCGAAATAAGAAATCGGCAAACTTTGCATATGGTAAAACATATCATCGCGGATATGCTTCAGACAGCTCTGGGAAACTGTTACCATCAAACGGTTGTAAAGGATCGTACAGATTACGCCAATCAGGTAAATGCATCCCATTTGGAGGATCGCGTGCAGCAAGCCGGAATAGTTAGGATTACTGGCTGCAAGTAAAGGTGTAATATAATCATCGATAACAATCTGTGTGAACATGGAACCAAGAACTCCGGCTACAGTGGAAACAATAACTGCAACGCAGACAACGGCGAACATCCACTTGGAGTTGCGTACAATATATGTAAGCAGACGAAAAAGCGTTCCATGCTGTTTTTTTGTTTTATTCATCAGCGTTTCCTCCTTGCTGTTGGGATGTATAAATATCTCTGTAGATTTCATTGTGCTGCAACAGATATTCGTGATCTCCCACGCCGTCAATGCAGCCATCTTTCAGCACAATCGTAAAGTCAGCGTCCTGCACGGAGGAAATGCGCTGTGCGATAATGAGTTTTGTCGTATCGGGAATTTCCTCACGGAATGCTTTCCGGATCAATGCATCTGTTTTTGTATCTACGGCACTGGTTGAGTCATCGAGAACAAGAATTTTAGGCTTTTTCAGCAATGCGCGGGCGATGCAAAGTCTCTGCTTCTGCCCGCCGGATACATTGGTACCGCCCTGTTCAATATAGGTATTATATCCGTCTGGGAATTGACTGATAAACTCATCCGCCTGCGCCAGCTTACATGCATGGACAATGGCTTCATCCGTGGCATTTTCATCGCCCCATCGCAGATTGTCGTTAATCGTGCCGGAAAACAGCAGGTTTTTCTGTAATACCATCGACACAGCATTTCGGATTGTTTCCAGCTTATAATCTCTGACATCTACACCGCCTACCAGCACTTTACCGGAAGTAACATCATAAAGGCGAGGAATCAACTGAACTAAGCTGCTCTTGCCAGAACCGGTCGCTCCGATAATTCCCACCGTAGAGCCGGATGGAATTTTCAAGCTAACATTATGGATGCATTCACCAGTTTTGTCTCTGAAATAATTAAAGGAGACTCCATCAAATACGATTTCACCATCTTTAACTGTGTCGATTGCCTTCGGCTTTTCTGATAGACTGCTTTTTTCTTCCAGTACCTCAGTAATTCGGCTGCCGGAACTGCGGGCGATTGTAATTAAAATCAGGACGATAGAAAGCATCATCAAAGCCGTCAGGATCTGCATGGCATAAGCAATCAAGCTGGACATTTCACCAGTCGTTAAAATCGTATTATGGCTGCTGACAATGATAGTTGCACTTACCCAATAGATTAGAAGCAGGCACGCATAAACGACCAACTGCATAACAGGGGAAGAATAGGCCATAATTCCCTCGGCTTTTTTGAATATACGGTACAACGCTGTGGAGGTCTTCTGAAACTTTTCTTTTTCGTATTCCTCACGGGAAAAACCCTTTACAACGCGAATGCCGCTTAGATTTTCCTGCACGACCTGATTGAGTTTGTCGTATTGTGCAAATACCTTCTCAAAGTATTTTTTTGCTCTGATAATCAGAAAAGCCAACGCAATTCCGAGAATTGGAATTAGCAGCAAGTACATAGAAGCAATTCGTGCGTTGATTGTGAACGCCATAATTAGTGCAAAGATAATCATAAAGGGTGCGCGTACTGCAACGCGAATGATCATCATAAAGGCATTCTGGATGTTCATTACATCAGTGGTCAAGCGTGTGACGAGCCCAGCGGTAGAGAACTTGTCAATATTGGCAAAGGAAAAATCCTGGATGTTATTGTACATATCCGTTCTCATATTTCTGGCCAGACCAGAAGCGGCGGTTGACGCTGTTTTGCTGGAAATCAGTCCACAGATTAAGGCAACTGCAATGCATCCCATCATAGTCCATGCAGTAGAAATCAGTGCTTGGCGGTCTCCTGCATATATTCCTTTGTCGATGATGTCAGACTGCATAAATGGAACCAGAATCTCCAGCAAGGTTTCCAATGCGGTCAGCACAATTGTTGCAATAGCGGCTGTCCGATACTCTCTCAAACAGCCCATGATTTTTTTGACCATGTTTTAACCTCCGTTTTGTTTTTTTAATGGGAAAGATTACTAAACATAAGACTCCCCGAAGAATTGAACACCCTTTTTTAATGTTTTGCATTAAAAAAGCGCACACCTTTCGGTATGCGCAAAAAAACGATACAGAAGGCGTGATGCT
>CAVCXB010000219.1:0-3756 GCA_963605535.1 Wujia chipingensis | reverse complement strand
TTTGCACCACGATAATTTTCGGTATAGAAATTGCCTTCCTTATCCATTACTTCGGCAAAGGAAAGATCTACGCAGTCGCCAGCCTTTGCGTCTACACACAGTTCCACATATCCAGTCAGGTTCTGACCAAAATCAAAAACAATTTCACCCTTTGGTGTAACAAAACGGTTCTTTACGGAAAGGCGTTCCTGCTCGTGAACTTCCTCGCCTTGCTGTGGAATCAAGGTGTCAGTCGGTCCATCAAATACGATAGCGGACTGATCAAGGTGAGGCAGTTTTGTTGCATCATAGATTTCACCATCATAAATTTCAGAGAAACGCACTGGACCATCGGAAACCTTCCAACTCTCATCCGTAGACAAAATTTGGTTACTTCCATCCTCAAATGTAAGTGTAATTTGTGCAGCTAGTCCACATGGGCGAGCACGCAGTTCATTCTGATATGGGCTGCCCCAGCCAGGAAGTGGGCTTCGATACCATCCCCTGCCAACAGTAACTTCAATCGTATTCGTGCCTTCTGTCAGCAAATCTGTAATGTCATATTCCTGATATTGCAGTCGCTTGTGATAGCTTGTCCAGCCTGGAGCCATAACAAATCGACCGACACGTTTACCATTTAATTTTGCTTCGTACACGCCCAAAGCAGTTATGGTCAGCGTTGCCTGTGAAACTGCCTTTTTTGAGACAAATGATGTGCCGAAAACGGCTGCTGGATCGCCCAGATCTTGTGCAGGGCAAATCCATGTTGGATTCCAACTCATAGAAAATACCTCCTTCAAATCTTGAAAAATTACATTTTTGAATGTATGTATGAAAAACTGCGTTACTTATAGCTTAAATTGTACCATGAAATAAAATAAGAAAAAATATCTGAAATGCACAAAATGATGGAGAATCGTTGCCAGAAACTATCAGAAGACATATGTTATGTGGTAGGTGGTGAGACGAGTCGCCACAATAAAACAATTGACTTTTGAATCCCCCCTTGCTACAATGATTCGTGGCACCATCTTTATATAAGGAAGAAAGGCATAAGAAACAGGGATTGAGTATGAGATTTGTCACGATAGCTAGCGGAAGCAGCGGAAACTGCACTTATATTGGCACCGATCACACCCACCTTTTGGTGGACGCAGGAATCAGCTGCAAGCGCATCGATACCGGAGTGCAGGATCTGGGCATCAAACCGGATGAGCTTAACGGAGTTTTGATCACACATGAGCATAGCGACCACATAAACGGTTTGCGAGTGTTCTCAAAGAAACATCATGTACCGCTTTATGGCACAAAAGAGACACTTGAAGCCATTGAGCGCATGGATGTCAAAAAAGAGATCGATCCAGAGCTTTACCGTCCAGTCCGCGCAGACGAGCAAATCGTGGTAGGCGATTTTACCGTTACGCCATTTTCAAACAGCCATGATGCGGCAAATCCGGTAGGATATCGCGCAGAGACCGAAGGTCATGCGGTTGGTGTGGTTACGGATCTTGGCATGTATAGCCAATATACCATCAATCATCTATTAGGACTTGACGCTGTCTTGCTTGAAGCAAATCATGATGTGCATATGCTCGAGGTTGGATCGTACCCATTTCCATTAAAGAGGCGTATTCTTGGTCAGAGAGGCCATTTGTCCAATGAAGCGGCAGGTCATCTGTTAAATGAACTGCTTCACGATGACATGAAACATATCATTTTGGGACATTTAAGCAAAGAGAACAATTATGCCGAGCTTGCTTATGAGACCGTCTGCTGTGAGGTAAACATGGGGGAGAACCCATATCATTCTGGGGATTTTCCAATCACAGTAGCCAGACGAGATGCGATGTCAGAAGTAATCTACATATAAGAGAGAGGCAGGGTTTCGAACATGACGAAAGCAGTTATCACAGTAGTAGGAAAAGACACAGTAGGTATTATTGCAGGAATCTGTACTTACCTGGCAGAAAAGAAGGTAAATATTCTGGATATTTCCCAGACAATCGTACAGGGATATTTCAACATGATGATGATCGTTGATATCAGCGATATTGAAGGAAATTTTGTTGATTGTGTAACAGAGCTTGAGGAGCTTGGTAAGAAGCTTGGCGTAGAGGTTCACTGCCAGAAGGAAGAGATCTTCACAAAGATGCACCGCATCTGATTTTACCGTTCACGAAACGTGAGGTTTTGTGAATGAGTGTTTGTGATTTTTACTGAATAAAATATCAAAACAGAAAGAGAGTAACTTCCTATGATAAATATGTTTGAAGTAAACGAGACGAACAACATGATCACGCAGGAAAAGCTGGACGTGCGTACCATCACAATGGGCATCAGTCTGCTGGACTGTATTGACAGCTCGGTTGAAAAGGTCTGTGAAAACATTTATAACAAGATTACAACACTGGCAAAGAATCTGGTGTCAACCGGACAGGATATTGAGAAGGAATATGGTATTCCGATCGTCAACAAGCGAATCAGCGTAACACCAATCGCACTTGTCGGTGGTGCAGCATGCAGGACAAGTGACGATTTTGTTGAGATCGCAAAGACACTGGACAAGGCAGCAAAAGAGGTTGGCGTAAACTTCCTTGGCGGTTATTCTGCACTGGTAAGCAAGGGCATGACAAAGGCCGATGAACTGTTAATTCGTTCCATTCCGAAGGCACTTGCCGTAACGGATCGTGTGTGCAGCTCTGTCAATGTCGGCTCTACAAAGACTGGTCTGAACATGGATGCGGTTCGTCTGATGGGAACCATCGTAAAGGAGGCAGCCGAGTACACAAAGGATCAGGATTCCCTTGGCTGTGCAAAGCTTGTTATTTTCTGCAATGCGCCGGATGATAACCCATTTATGGCCGGTGCATTCCACGGTGTAACCGAAGCAGATGCCGTTATCAATGTTGGCGTCAGCGGTCCGGGTGTTGTTATGCATGCGATTTCTCAGGTACACGGACAGAACTTTGAAGTTCTCTGTGAGACCATCAAGAAGACTGCATTTAAGATTACCAGAGTAGGTCAGCTGGTTGCACAGGAAGCCAGCCGCAGATTGGGTGTTCCGTTTGGTATCATTGACTTGTCCCTTGCTCCGACTCCGGCAGTAGGCGACAGCGTAGCGGAAATCTTAGAGGAGATTGGCTTAGAGGAAGTCGGCGCACCGGGTACCACAGCAGCACTTGCTATGTTAAACGATCAGGTAAAGAAGGGCGGAATCATGGCATCTTCTTATGTCGGCGGACTGAGTGGTGCATTCATTCCGGTCAGCGAAGACCGCAACATGATCGAGGCAGCGACGCATGGAAATCTTTGCATCGAGAAGCTCGAGGCCATGACCTGCGTATGCTCCGTTGGTCTTGATATGATCGCCATTCCGGGTGATACCAGCGCAGCAACCATTTCTGGTATCATTGCAGACGAGGCTGCCATCGGTATGGTGAACCAGAAGACAACCGCAGTACGTCTGATTCCGGTTATCGGTAAGAAGGTAGGCGATACCGCTGAGTTTGGCGGACTGCTTGGCTATGCACCGATCATGCCAGTCAACACAAAGGATTGCAGCGCCTTTATCAACAGAGGCGGACGCATCCCGGCTCCAATCCACAGCTTTAAGAACTAATTAAGAACAAATAAGAACGAATAAGAACGAGTCAATAACTCCTGACGAAAGTCACGAGTTTTCTTGCTCAAGTTTTTAATAAAAAGTAAGACAGGTAAGAAAGTATGAATATTATTGTTGCAGCAGATAAGAAAAATGGAATCGGTTATCAGGGAAAG
>CAVCXB010000218.1:0-3758 GCA_963605535.1 Wujia chipingensis | reverse complement strand
CGAGGATTGTATCTTTGCAAAGAGGGATACTGCATCAATGCGGACTGTAATGGAGCCGCGAACATCCTTCGAAAAGCATTTCCTCACGCATGGGACGAATGTAAGGATTACCATTTCTTGGCAACACCTGCTTCCATTGGGTTTGAAACGTTAAATCCAAGCCCCTTTCCAAAGAGCCAGAAACAACGTGCAGCAAATAAAAAGAAATAACGATCCAAAATGCGCCATCCGGACGCGCCCTGTTAGACAGGTTGAAAAGATCTGGATTTATGTATTCCAAAGGTTTCATTCGCCAATGGATAGAGGGCTTCGTGAACAGTCCTTTATATGTACGGTCAGTGTAGGCTCATTCGTTTGCGTTCGAAAGACGAAAGTGATACGACATCAAAAACTTCACAAACATCGGTACCGTCTTCTGACGTGATATTTTTTCGGAGCGAAGCTCCGTTTCAGATACCACGTCCATAGGAGCTATGCACCGCATGGGCGTGGAGACTTCATGAGGCAGTTAAAAAGATTCCAAAGGGCAAGGTTGCGACATACGGACAGGTTGCCAAAATGGCCGGAAATCCACGCATGGCAAGAGCTGTTGGAAATGCACTCCACAAAAATCCAGACCCATCAACCATTCCGTGTCACCGTGTTGTCAATTCAAAAGGTGAGTTAGCCGATGAATTTGTGTTTGGTGGCCCCGGTGTTCAGGCATCACGTCTGGTGGCAGAGGGCGTAGTGTGTGAAAACGGAAAGGTTGATTTGAAAAAATATGGAATTACACTTTCGTAGAAGCAATTTAATTGGAAGTAATTCGATTTAAAAATGAAAGGCAGGCAATCGCTATGAATGGAATATCTGAAGAAAAATATACACATATTGATGAAATCAAGGAGCAGACAAAAGCTGTATTTGAAGAACTGATGGAGCAGGCAAAGCTGGAGGAGGGCGATATCTTAGTAGTTGGCTGTTCCTCAAGTGAGATTGCAAGCCATAAGATTGGCTCGTATTCAAGTGCAGAGATTGGAGAGGCAGTGGCACAGACACTTCTTTCCTGTTGCAAGGAAAAGAAGATTTATCTGGCCGCTCAGTGTTGTGAGCATTTGAATCGTGCGATCATTATTGAAAAGGTAGCAGCGAAGGAATATCGCCTCCCAATGGTAAATGTAGTGCCAAAGTTAAAGGCAGGCGGTTCATTCGCTACAGCTGTGTATGCTGCATTACAGACGCCTGTCGCAGTAGAGGCAATTCAGGCTCAGGCAGGAATTGACATTGGTGATACCCTAATTGGTATGCATTTGCGCCCAGTTGCGGTTCCAGTGCGTATCAGCACAAAGAGCATTGGAGAGGCACATGTTGTTTGTGCACGTACGAGACTGAAATTTATCGGCGGTGAGCGTGCAAGTTATCTTGACAGTGCAAAATAAGATAAGAGTGTTGTGACAGGAAACGGATTCGACATCAGAAAGGAAACATAAAAGGAATGGATACAAAGGTAATTCTCGAAAAGGTAAAGGCGCTGCGAAGCTGCCTGCATAAAATTCCAGAGCGTTCACTCGAGGAAGTAAAGACAAAGCAAACATTGATGACATTCTTAAAGGAAAATACATCATTTGAATTAGTAGACAACGGTGGTTGGTTTTATGCAGTCCATAAGGCAGATCAGGCAAACAGCGAAGAGGCGACATCTGAAAGCATCAAGTCTCCAATCGCGTTTCGTGCTGATATGGATGCGGTATGTGGCAAGGATGGAAAGCCAGGGCACTACTGTGGTCATGATGGCCATAGCAGTATTCTTGCCGGACTGGCGTTGTATCTGGAAGCGCAGAAAACAACATGGAATCGAGACGTATATCTGATTTTCCAGCCAGCAGAGGAGATCGGAAAAGGAGCTAGTGTGTGCAGCGAGCTTCTGACAGAGAAGAAGATTGGCGAAATGTATGGTCTTCATAACATTCCAGGGTATCCAAAGAAGCAGATTTTAACGAGAAATGGCACTTTTGCGTGTGCGTCAACTGGCCTTGAAATTCGCATGACAGGAACGCCGAGCCATGCGGCATATCCAGAGGCAGGAAAAAATCCGGGTTTGGCACTGTCACAGCTTTTGATTCAGACGGACGCTCTTACCAAGCAGATCAATCAGACGAAAGGTTTTGTGCTGATGACACTCATTGGCATGGAAATTGGAAGTGATTCGTATGGCGTATCGGCAAGTGATGGCGTGCTGCGTTTGACGGTGCGTGCCGCAAAGCAGAGCATTTTTGATGAATACTTATCCGAAATCAATAAATTGGCAGAGACACTTGCGGCAAACTATGGATTGACACTTAAGATCAGAGAAATCGAACGCTTTCCGGCAACCGAAAATGATGAATGTGCGACTGCAAAGATACGCGATTGCGCGGAAAAGCTTGGCTTTTCTACATTTGAGCTGCCGGAACCGATGCGATGGTCAGAGGACTTTGGCTACTATTTGCAGAAGACAACAGGTGCA
Organism: Wujia chipingensis; assembly: GCA_963605535.1. Lineage (GTDB taxonomy): Bacteria > Bacillota > Clostridia > Lachnospirales > Lachnospiraceae > Anthropogastromicrobium > Anthropogastromicrobium chipingensis_A. The sequence goes on along the minus strand of CAVCXB010000218.1, from coordinate 1,273 downwards.
TTCTTTGGTGTCGGTGATGGCGAGGAGCATGCACAGCTTCATACAGAAGGGTATGAATTCCCAGATGATATCATCGAGACGGCAATTTTATTATTTGCCGAATTAGAGAAGTGATTGCGAGATTGAGCTGTGCGTTGATGCAAATGGAGTTCTTTCATTTTTTTCATTTGGAAGCAAGAAATTTTCAGCAGAAGAAATGGCTGATCAATCGTGGGTCAAAGATGCTATGATTGCAGAAGGTGTGCCTGACGAAATGCTTTCGGAGTCATATTGAATTTCTCCTTGAAAATGCGGACAAAGTAACTAATGTTATCAATGCCAACACTGACAGAGATTTCTGTGATTGTGTCGTCCGTCGATTCAAGAAGCTGTCGGGCACAGTTTAGTCGATAATCAATCAAGTAACTAACAGGAGTTGTCTGTAGTGACAATCGAAAGCAACGAAGCGATTCACTCTTACTGATATTTGCGGAAGAGGCAATATCAGTGAGAGTGATTTTTTCTTTATAATGGGTAAAAATATACTGCATCATAAGACGCATGCGGGCCTGCAAGAGCATATCCTTCTGATCAGTGCAAAGAACAAAGCTTTTAAGCGCCAGCTTCGCAAAGCTGCTCCAAAGTGCAGCAGTGTAAATCTGAATGTCGAGCTTATTTGGAGAGAACTGGTCAGCCAACTCAAAAATCTGCTGCATTTTCTGCAAAATTTCATATTCTTTCTTATTTGCAGGGTCAAGAAGAAAAAAGGCGCGGTTTGAGTTTACGATAGGCGCAACATACTCCGTAAAGATTGCACTACTTTTGGGCGCAATAAAATCAGGAAGAAATAAGATATTTGGCATAAGAGCACCAGAAACGGACTCAAAACGGTGAATGACCTTGCTGTTAATCATCATTCCATATCCGGCAGGAAGTAAGATACGCTCGGAACCAATTAAACATTCGACAGTACCTTGCTTTACATAGAGAAATTCAAGTTCCGTATGCCAATGCCATTCAATATAATGTTTATCATATTTATGAATATCGTCAAGATAATACTCAAAATGGAATTCTGGGCTTCCATGCATCCGCGTTTCGCGCAGCTTATCATTTGTAATAATTTCCGTGATCTGCATTTTAGAAAAATCATGCCTTTCTGCCAGTTTTGTGTTACCATTCGTGCAAATGGGTATTCCGTAGATGGCAACAGTTTGGCTATATTGTGCCATAAAAATGCGATATAAGTCAAGAAAACACGAATAAAAAGTGATATAAAGATACATGACACGTT
>CAVCXB010000217.1:0-3775 GCA_963605535.1 Wujia chipingensis | reverse complement strand
TGTACCGATAAAAATAAGATACTTGATCCACGATACAGGAGTGCACTCTGATACGATACGGAGTTAAACACCTTTTGTATCGCTTTTTTACGCATACCGAAAGGTATGCGTTTTTTTGTTTCAAGTTCTTATTATAATCCAGAGAGAAAATATATTCTCTCAAAAAATACAAAAAGGAAGGTTTAAGTTTATGGTTAAAAAAATCATTGGCTGTCTGCGAGAATATAAGGCAGCTACCATTGCCACAATCTTGTTAACCGCAATCGAAACACTTCTGGAAATTGTGGTTCCATTTTTGCAGGCAGACATTATTGACTTAGGCATCTATGCCGGAAATCGTCAATTATTAATCGGAACAGCATACAAAATGCTTGCTTGCATTATATTGGCACTAATTTGTGGCTTAATTGCCAGCAAAACGGCAGCAACTGCCGCTTCTGGTATGGCAAAAAATTTGCGTACAGATATGTATGATAATATTCAGGAGTTCTCTTTTGCCAATATTGACAAGTTTTCGACAGCAGGACTTGTTACTCGCCTGACAACAGATGTAATGAATGTACAGAGTGCATTTATGATGGTCATACGTGTAGCAGTTAGAGCACCTTTTATGATTGTTTTTGCTTTAATCATGGCATTTAGTATCAATACTCGAATTGCATCCATGTATCTGTTGTTAATTCCGATTCTTGGCATTGCACTTGCAGCTCTAATTTTGACAGCAAAAAAATATTTTGAAAAAGTGTTTGTGCAATATGACAAATTGAATCAGGTGGTTCAAGAAAATTTGAGTGGTATTCGTGTGGTAAAAGGATTCGCTCGTGAGGATCACGAAAGAGAAAAGTTTCAGAAAACCTCATCTTCTCTGTATCGTATTTTCAAAAAAGCGGAAGGAATTATGGCTTATTCTTCCCCAGTTATGCAGTTAGTGGTTTATCTTTGTCTCCTTCTGATTTACTGGATTGGTGCTTCTATTATTGTAGGGAGTCACAATCTTCTCCTGACGACTGGTGAGTTGTCCAGCTTAATTGCCTATGCTATGCAGATATTAACAGCACTGATGATGCTTTCTGTGGTTTTGATCCTAATCACCATTGCTAATAGCTCTGGGCGCAGAATCACTGAAGTCCTTGATGAAAAGAGCAACTTGACGGAAAAAGACAATGCAATTAGCACAGTAAAAGACGGAGAGATTATTTTCGATGGTGTATCGTTTAATTACTTTCGGGACAAAACCGGAGAATGCCTGCATAATGTAAATTTGCGTATTCCTTCTGGTAGCACCGTAGGCATTATTGGTGCAACTGGAGCGGGAAAAAGTAGCCTTGTACAGCTTATTCCTCGTCTTTATGATGTGACGGCGGGAAAGGTGCTGGTAGGCGGCATAGATGTTCGCAATTACAAATTAGATGCTATTCGAGATGCCGTTTCTATGGTTTTGCAGAAAAATCTATTGTTTTCTGGTACTATAAAAGAAAATCTTCGTTGGGGAGATGAAAATGCTACCGATGAAGAAATCATTCACGCTTGCAAGCTGGCGCAGGCGGATGAATTTATTTCACAGTTCCCAGACGGCTACGACACCTATATTGAACAAGGTGGTACAAATGTTTCCGGCGGTCAAAAGCAACGTCTTTGTATTGCTCGTGCTTTACTGAAAAAGCCAAAAATCTTAATTCTGGACGATTCAACCAGCGCAGTAGACACTAAAACAGATGCATTGATCCGAAAAGCATTTCGAGAGGAAATTCCCGATACGACAAAGTTGATTATTGCCCAACGTATTTCTTCTGTGGAGGATGCAGACTTTACCATTGTACTGAAAGACGGATATATTGACGGCATTGGAAAACACAAATATTTGTTGGAAAATAATGAGATTTACAAGGACATTTATATGGCTCAGCAGTTGGGAGGTAAAGCAGATGAATAAAATAAAGACAAATCAAGGAACCTTAAGACGACTGCTCTCATACATTGTACGTAATTCTAAATGGATGGTAATTGTCGTCTGCATAACTGTTGTTCTTTCCACGATTGCAAGTGCACTTGGTTCCATGTTTACTCAGGTGGTGATTGATGATTATATTTCCCCCCTTCTGTTAGAAGCCAGTCCTGATTATTCAGGTTTGCTTCATGCAATTTTGGTTATGGGTGGTATTTATCTAATCGGTGTTATTTGTACTATCATATACAATCGGCTGATGGTTGTTGTTTCACAGAGCTGTCTAAAGCATATTCGAGATGATATGTTTTATCATATGCAGAGTTTGCCGATTTCTTACTTTGACACGCATACCCACGGTGAGATTATGAGCCATTACACAAATGATACAGATACGCTTCGACAGTTTATCAGCAATGCCCTTGCACAGTTGGTAGCATGTGGAATTACAGCGGCGGTTTCTTTTGCTGTAATGGTATACTACAGCAAATCACTGGCAATGATTGTCGTTGCGGCTGTTGTAGTCGATGTAATCGTAACAGTAATTGTGTCCAAAAAGAGTATCGTATACTTTTCTAATCAGCAGTTATCTATGGCGAATATGAATGGCTACATTGAAGAGATGCTAAACGGGCAAAGAGTAATCAAAATTTTCTGTCATGAGCGACAGGCAAGAGAAGGATTTCAAAAAGTGAACAGTGCCCTTTACGGCAGTTCTGCTAAAGCCAACTCTTTGGCAAATTTGATTATGCCACTCTTAGGGCAGCTTGGAAATCTGTTGACTGTGCTGATTGCCTTTATCGGTGGTCTTTTGATTTTGAATGGACAAGCAGGATTGACCGCAGGTATTGTTGTTGCGTTTCTGTCGTTGTCCAAGTCGTTTGCTAACCCGATTCAGCAGGTTGGGCAGCAGATTAGCTTGATTACAATGGCTATGGCCGGTGCAAAACGTATATTTGCACTTCTTGATGAAACACCTGAAGTTGATGAGGGATATGTAACGCTGGTTAATGCAAAAAAGAACACAGCTGGAGAGTTAACTGAATGCCCTGAAAGAACTGGAATCTTTGCATGGAAACATCCTCATAGCGATGGTACGCTTACCTATACGGAACTCAAAGGAGACATCCGAATGTTTGATGTGGACTTTGGATATGTGCCGGAAAAGATTGTTCTACATGACATTTCGTTGTATGCTGAGCCAGGACAAAAATTGGCATTTGTTGGTGCTACAGGCGCAGGTAAAACAACGATTACCAATTTGCTAAATCGGTTTTATGATTTGGCGGATGGAAAGATTCGCTATGACGGTATCAACATCAATAAGATTAAGAAAGATGATCTGCGTCGTTCCATTGGTCTTGTTTTACAGGATACGAACTTGTTTACAGATACGGTTTTGGAAAACATTCGTTACGGACGTCCGGATGCAACCGATGATGAGTGTATTGCGGCAGCAAAGCTGGCAGGTGCGGACTCATTTATTTCTCACTTGCCACATGGCTATAACACTGTTCTCTACAATGCGGGTGCAGCTTTGAGTCAGGGACAACGACAGCTTCTGAATATTTCCAGAGCTGTAGCTGCAAATCCGCCGTGTATGGTACTTGATGAAGCTACAAGTTCGATAGACACCCGTACAGAACGTATTGTGCAAGAGGGTATGGACGCTCTGATGGCAGGAAGAACATCTTTTGTGATTGCACATCGCCTTTCCACAATCCGTAACTCTGATGTTATTATGGTTTTGGATCATGGTCGGATTATCGAACGTGGTTCGCACGACAAGCTGATTGATGAAAAAGGAACATATTATCAGCTTTATACGGG
>CAVCXB010000216.1:0-3802 GCA_963605535.1 Wujia chipingensis | reverse complement strand
CCTGACGGCTGCAATGGAATCCTCGTCCGACACGTCGGGCGGGGTTGTTCAAGCATTACCATAATCGGAATTCCGTTTGGCCTCCAGCATTTTAAGATGGCAAAGCTCGCACTGATGCCATTTGGAACAACGGTTTATTGATCATTCCAATTTTTCCAAATTTTACTTAACTCTTAACAAACAAAGAACCATGATTCCCAATGCGGTTTCATGGTTCTTTTTATTTGCTTTCTTTTCTTCCTTATTTTTTATCTGCTTTCTTTTTTCTCTTCCCTCATTCTTTTGTTTTTATTTTTTCTTATCAAACGTTCTTTTTATTAAATATTTTCTATTATTAAACATTTTTATTTCAAATATTATACAGATTTTAATCTTTACTTTCTATTTTTCTGATAGTATAATGTAGCCGAAATAAAAAAGAAAGGACTGTATCAGACATGGCAGAAAAAACAATTTTCCCAAGAGAAGAAAAAGCAGAGGCATTATTTGAAAAGATTTTAGCTGACCCATGGGCCTGCGAAAAGCTTCAGGAAACTTTCTGCAATTATCTTTTTTGCAGCGAGGAGGAATCTACTCCACTCTCTGCATCCGATTTTACACAGGCATTATTTAACGCTTACCGCAACAGAGATCTGTCAGCCTTTCTGATGGCAATCTGTCAGCATTCGCTGTTTGACCTTCTGCGAAATTCCTATTTAATTCCATTTCGTTTTAACGCCGATGGCAAACAAAATCCAATCATCATGACCGATGACAATGGTGATCTGCTTCCAGAATACAAAGAAGCGGTTCATCCAAGAGAATATGAACATTTCCGTGAAGTTTACGATGCCCTTCCAAATAAAAAGAATCTCTATCTGGCAAAGGCATACTGCTACACGCATTCCTATGATCCAGAAACAAATACTTCAACGCAGGTCGTTCTTCAAGAGCACACCGGCATTCTTTTGATTCGTGAGCTTCCTGACACAGTAAAGCAAAAAGAGACAGAGGCTCAGGCATACTGTGCTGTCTGGGATTTGATGGCTGATCTGGAAAAGGAACTTCCGATGGCATTTGTCTTCTATGGACAGGACACACTGGCTGAGCATGACAAGCGCTACGATGAGCTTGGTATTTTCCTTCCAAATTCTCACTTTTTAAAGAATCTGGAAAAACACGTTCAAAAAGCCGAGGAAATCATTTATGCAACAAAATAATTTTACCGATATCATGGAAAAAAATCACATGGAAATTCCATGGCATGATTATACACAAAGCGATGGTAATATCCTGATCGACCAGGCAGGATTGATTGAAAAGGCATCCGTCATCGGTCGTGTCGGACTGATTATGCTGTCCTGCGGAACCGGTGCCTGGCGTGTGCGAACCTCCATGAACCGTCTTTCCAAAAGCCTTGGTGTAACTTGTACGGTCGATGTCGGTTTGATGTCAATTGAATTTAACTGCTTTGATGGAAAGGACTGTGTAACGCAGTCCTTAAGCATTGCCAATACGGGTGTCAACACGTCAAAGCTTTATCGAATGGAACAATTTGTTGACAGCTTTCCAAAAGAAGAAGTTCATCTGACTGGTGAGGAAATTCACAAGCGACTCGATGAAATTGAGCGAATTCATGCGATCTACTCCCCTGTCAAGTTAGGTTTGGCTGCGGCGCTTGCTTGCTGTGCCTTCACGTTTCTTTTGGGCGGCGGCCCGGTTGAAATGATTCTTGCCTTTCTCTGCGCCGGTGTGGGAAATGTGGTTCGAACAAAGCTGATTAAACACAACTTCACGCTTTTCTTAAATATAGCAGCATCTATTTCCTGCTCCTGTCTGCTTTACAGCATTTTATTAAAGCTGGCAGAGATTTTGTTTCACGTCTCTGCGCTGCATGAGGCCGGATATATCTGCTCCATTTTGTTCATCATTCCAGGCTTTCCATTTATTACAAGTGGAATCGACTTGTCAAAGTTGGATTTGCGCTCCGGTCTTGAGCGACTGAGCTATTCGATTATTATCGTGCTTGTTGCCACGATGACTGCATGGATTATGGCATTGCTGCTGCACTTACAGCCGTTAAACTTTACTTCCATGGATTTGAATCCACTGCTTCACTTAGTTTTGCGATTAATTGCAAGCTTTTGTGGTGTATTTGGATTTTCCATCATGTTTAACAGCCCGGTAAAGATGGCTGCTATCGCCGCCATAATGGGGGCTCTTGCAAATACGTTTCGTCTGGAGCTGGTTGATCTGACCGGTATGCCAGCCGCCGCTGCCGCCTTCATCGGTGCATTAACGGCTGGACTTCTCGCCTCCTTGATCAAAAAATACAATGGTTATCCACGTATCTCACTGACCGTTCCTTCTATTGTTATTATGGTGCCAGGACTTTACCTATACCGCGCCTTTTACAATTTCGGAATTATGTCTTTGACCGATGCGTTTTCATGGGGCACTGCAGCCATTATGATTATCATTGCACTTCCACTTGGCTTAATTTTTGCAAGAATCTTGACAGACCGTACTTTCCGGTACTGCTCGTAATTTCGCATTACAATCACATTCAAAGCACAAAAAAAGACAGGACACCTACATTTGATAGGTATTCTGTCTTTTTCTTTCTATTATTGATTCGCTGTTGATTATCGAATGATGATGTAAATGGCATAAATCAAATACATCGCCACCATTGCAATTCCTTCTCTTCTGCTGATCTGCTTCTTTGTTGCTGCAAAAATCCATACAACAACAGAAAATGCAATCAGAATCAGAATATCAATGATATTTTCACGGATCAGGCTGACCGGATTAATCGCAGATGCAATTCCAAGCACCATTAAAATATTGAACACATTGGAGCCAACTGCATTTCCAACTGCCATATCAATTTCATTTTTGCGTGCTGCCACAACGGATGTGACAAGCTCTGGAAGTGAAGTTCCAATGGAAACAATCGTAAGACCAATCAGTGTCTGGCTCATGCCAAGCTCAAGTGCAATGCGGCTAGCGGTGTTAACCGTCAGATCTCCGCCGACTGCGATCGCAGCTGCTCCTCCAACGATGAAGAGAATACTCTTCGGGTAGGACATTACCTTTAACTCTTCTGCGTCAAACTCATCGTTTACCTCGACTTCGCGTCCCTCTGCCCTTGCCTTCATCGCACTTCTGATCATCAGTCCGATATAACCTGCAAAAAGGATGAGGAAAATGATTCCATCAAGATGGCCAAGTGTCATGCCAGATGCATCGCCGATTGCCAGAATTCCAAGCACCAGCAAAAGCAGTGCACAAATAATGGAAAATGGAATATCGCGTGTCACCGTTTCTCTCTGCACATAAATCGTACAGAGAATGGAACAGACACCGATGACAAACATTAAGTTAAAAATGTTTGATCCGACTACGTTGCTAATTGCCAACTCATTGTTGTTCGTTAAAGATGCGGTTACGCTGACCGCTGTTTCTGGCAGGGAGGTTCCCATTGCCACAATCGTTAATCCGATAATAATGGACGGCACCGCCAGCTTCTTTGCCACGCTCGAGCTTCCCTCCACGAAAAAGTCTGCACCCTTTACGAGCAATGCGAATCCCACTACGAGAAGCAGAACCACAACAAAAATTGGTGCGCCACTGATGAAATTTTCCATCGTTTCCTCCTTTTTTGTATTCCGTTACGGATCCAAACGATACAAAAAGACTCATGTATGCGCATCAAAAGAAAGCACATACATGAGTCTCATTCTTTAAGATTTGCCAGGCGAAACGCCGAGGTTGTTGACAAATCACGATAATCGCGAACTACTCCCTCACGGAATATCAT
>CAVCXB010000215.1:0-3852 GCA_963605535.1 Wujia chipingensis | reverse complement strand
GCTTTGCCGCTTCCTCCCTCCAGTGTTACCTCTGCGGTGTAAGTACCATCCTCAAGATCTGCTAATGTCTGCGCTTCCTCCTGTGGCTTTGGATTGGATACGCTTACCTTATGATCGTACCAGGTTCCCTTTGTTCCGACCAGTGCAACGTCAAACTCCTCATCTAATGCCGGAACCGGAATATCAAAGCCATAGACTTCTTCGGTCATGCCATCGCTGTATGTTACGCTATCTGTAGTCGGTTCAAGAAGTTCTGCACCGTCCTTTGTGGCATCTGCTGCCAGACCGTAATACAGATTTAAAATTTTCTTCGATGCCAGCGAAACATGGATCGTCATCTCTCCATCCTTTACCGTCAGCGTACCCTTTCCATCGCATGCCTCACTTACATGGAACATGCTGCTGTCGGTGTCAAAGTCAGCAGTATAAATGCCATCTGCCAGTGTCTCTGAATCATCGTTTTTAGCATCCGTCTTCGCTTCGCTTTCCGTCTGCACCTCGGATGATTCTTCGGTCTGCACCTCTGTTTTACTTTCTGTCTCTGTTTCAGCTTCTTTGCTTGTCTCTTTTTCTGTCTTTTCTTCTGTCTGAGCCGCGGATGCTGTCTCCAAAACAGAAGCCCCCGTTGCTGCCGGGGACTCCTGCTTTTCCTTCTTCTGTCCGCATCCAACGGATGCCAGACAGGTCACTAACAGCATACCAACTACTGCGATATTTTTTCTTCTCATAGAATTGTTATGCCCTTCGCTTTTTCTCTTTTCTATTTCACAATTTTCTGCTTGTTCTCTAAGCTGAAATTATTCCTGATCGATTACATCTGCAGTGTGGTTTACATAGATCTGCTGAATGTCTTCAATCTCACCAAGACCAAAGATCTGAGTGTCAACACTGTCAAACTCACCGGATGCCTCAAACTGGCTTAACCAGGAATCCTCATCATCGCCTGCCATATCATTATTTGCATGATCACCGGCAACAACCATTAATGGACGAAGAACAACCTTTGTATAACCTGCATCTGCTACTGCCTTGATTACGTTCTCACAGGAGGTCTCTTCTGGCTCTCCCTCTACCGTTCCGATGAATACGTTGTCATACCCAAGATCATTCATCTGTGTCTGCATCTGGCTGTAGGATACCTTTGCAGTATGGGAAGTTCCATGACCCATGAATACGAATGCAACACCATCTTCCTTTGCTGCGTCTAAGCTGTCATATCCGGCCTTTTCTACTGCCTCTGCTGTCAGAATCTCTGCAACTGCCTTCTTATCATCGTTTACAGCGGTAGCGTCGTCTCCGACCTCACCTAACAGCGGTTCAGCAACCTTTACAGACTCAAACTTATCCTCGTACTCGTCTACAGCGTCCATCAGTTCATCATATTCTGCACCATGCATCAGATGGGTTGGCTGAATTACAAGATTCTTTACGCCATTCTCAACAGCGCGGTCAAGTGCCTGCTCAACATTGTCGATGTACTCGCCATCACGGGCTTCTACGTGATTGATGATGATCTGTGCGGTAAATGCACGCCTTACAGACCAATCTGGATATGCTTCCTGAAGAGCATCCTCGATTCCCTTGATATCCGCAACACGGCTGTCATTGAAGGAAGTACCAAAGCTTACAACCAGAATCTCATTCTCACCGATCTCATCACCATTTCTCGGATCATCCTTGGATGCATCGCCAGTATCTCTTCCGAAGTAATCCGGATCCGCATTCTCTCCCTCAACCAGTTCCTTCTGCTCGTCCGTCAATGCATCCCATGCTTCCTTAGCTGCCTTGCACTGCTCATCGGTATTGTCGTTTCTCTCCTGCACATAGATTGCATCGATCAGATCTGCAACCTTGTCTGCTGCCTCCTGATCTGCAGATACGCTTTCTGCCTCAGAACTTGCCTCCTCGGTACTCGTTGCCTCAGTTGTAGTCTCCTTCTCGCTTGCTGCGTAACCAGTCATGCTCATTGTTCCCATTAGGGACAGGGATACCAGTACTGCCAGATTTCTTCTTCTCATTTTTGCTTACCTAGCCTTTCTTTTTGTGCAGTTTTCTCTGCTTTTTCAAATCGAATAAAATGCTGACAGAAGCGAACTGTTCAACTATCACAGTTTACAGAACATCATTCACAGACGCAGTTATCTTGCAAACTATAACCGTTATCCCACTTTGGACACGAAAAAGAAAGCCCTCTGTCACTTGGAATCCGACAAAGAGCTGCACGAAAAAGAGACCTGCAGGCTTTTCATTCCAATTATTGCCTGCAAATCCAAACGTACAACCTTTTTACTCGTGGTCTGAAACTTTCGTTTCTGTACAGCATTCAGGCAGGTCTCCCGGCTTAAGATCATTGCATCGGCCATCTTCCCAGTTTCCCAGTGATTTTGCGGCTCCTGCTCCCTATCACGGTGACGAGTTCGTACAGGATTTGCACCTGTTTCCCTTTTCACCGGAGCCAATCGCAGTTCAGTTGATTGTAAAAGCAGATTTGCATTCCTACATTTGCCTTTCTGCTTTGTTTCATCCTTCTTTTGATTGCTCCGACACCTGAATACTCATATTCAATTTGCCCTTACTATAGCACACTTTTGTGGCAAGTTCAACCCAATTTTTTTTATTATTCCACTCCCAGTGCTTTAAATACGGCATCTTCTGCGCTCTGATATGGAATCAGCTAGATAATCGCTGATAAAACCATAATCATTCGTAAAATGCTCTGGTCGGAATTTTGGAATCTCCCAGCCTGGAATATAGCAATGCATACGATCAAGAAACGCTGTATCGGTTCCCATCTCTTTCGGAAATGGGTCAAACAGACTAGATGTCTTCAACAGCACATCCACACTCTGGTTAATATTTCCCACAAAAACCATTGAAGCTGATGCTGCCTTTTCCTCTTTGCCACGAGCAAAAGAGCCTGATGCCATGTAATCTTTCATGATCTGAATTCCATCTTTATCCTTAAAATGAATTCCAGCAACCTCATCAAAAGCAACACAATCCCACAAACCAACCAAGCCAACTGTTCTACGTCCCATATTGCAAAACAGATTTGCAACCGTTGTCTGTCCTCCAGAAATCAGGATACTATTTGGCGAAATTTCTTTATAGAGATGGGACTTACCAGTGCTTCGCGGACCTAACTCACACAAGTTAAAATTATTCTCGACCAACGGAATCATACGAGTCAAAAGCAACCATTTCTCACGGTATGTAAATGCATCTGGTTCCATACCGATTGAACGCAAAAGCACGTCTAACCATTCATCCTTCAAAAACGCCTTACGCCCCTGCTTCAATTCATCAATATCAATATGTGGCATCTGAATTGGCGTCAGCTTACGAATACTGATCGGTGAAATATCTTTTTGTTTTTTCTGCTTTGAGCGCAGCGGATCACCATCAATATCCACGATGCCAAAATTATTATCGCCCTCTACCTCATAGTCCAACTGAACAATACACCAAATACCACCGCAGAGCAACCGATCAAATTTTTCTGGATACTCATCAGCAATTGGCACGTTATCCAATCCCAAATTTGAAAATGAAGCAAAGAAGCAATTCTTTTTAATATCCAGATGGACAGTCACCATATCAATAATCCTGAATCCGTGAAGTTCATTATCTATGAATCTAACATTTCCTTATAAATGCTGGTATTTCTCATACTTTTATTAATATCATTTTTTCACCTATCGGGTGCAGAAAAATCATGGTATAATATCCTTGAAAATAATCTGAGTTAGGAGCGAAATACCATGAAAAACAATCGTCGAATGACTCTTGCCAATAACAACATCGTTGTCGAATATACCAACGAACGTATCATCCCTGCCAGCGGCTTAGCGG
>CAVCXB010000214.1:0-3897 GCA_963605535.1 Wujia chipingensis | reverse complement strand
GATTGCATTGGCATTAGAGTCACCTTGCAGAAAGGGTGGCTCTAATTTTTTGTTGACAAATAAGAAAGATATGATATACTTTTATAAGTTAGCATAAACTAATTATAGATAGTTGCATTTAATGAGAAATATTATCAACGAATCATTACTGATAAAGGAGTATCCGTTCATTAATTAAGGAGGGTTATGATGAGAAAAAAGGTTTCACTTGCAGTATGCATGGCAGTTATGGAAAGCGCAGTATTAGCAGGTTACGCAGCAGTACCGGCGGAGACAGTTACTGCTACAGAGGAGAGTTCCACAGAGGTTGCTGCTGAAGCAGCGACAGAGGAAGGCGCTTCTGAGAATGCAGAAAGCACGGATGCGTACTTATATGGTTATACCGAAATGTCTTATGCAGATTTCTGGTATGGCGAGCTGGAGAGTCCGGCAGTCTGCGATACTTTTGATTTGGAAAATCCGGATCTGACTGCACAGAGCGAGGAGTATCAGCATTACAGCTATTCTTCCGCTGATGATGCGGATCCATATGCAGGTGTACAGAAGAATACATGGGATAATGACAGCGGTATGTATGATGCAGTATCTCGTGCAACGGTAGGTTATGGTCTGTTTCGCGCAAGCTTTGCCAATACAGTAGAGGTGAAGTTAGATGACGGCACGACACAGACTTTCTCAAATGAGATCCATGCAGACGAGACAGCACCGACCGGTTACAGCATTTTATTGAACACAACAGAAGTTCCGGGAATTGCATTCAGTGATATTACACGTCTTGATACCGATAATACGACAGGTTACACACCAGATACCACGACTGTTTATGCAGACAGTGCTGCCGGATATCGTATCACAGGCTTAAAGAAGGTACCAGTAAAGGTAAAAAAATCGGTTGTTGACGCAGCAAAAGAGTTGACTGATGCAGGACAGACAAACGGACAGCTGAAAGCATTCAATGCTCAGCTTGAGAAGATCACTTTTGTAGATGAGATGACTTCTTATGCCTGCAAGGAACTGTATGCAAATGGTATCTATGGTGCGCGTGAAGAAAATGAGAATGCACAGGTGCTTGACGCAGGTGAGGCATACTTAGGAACAGGAGAGAACAAGACAAAGGCAATTGCTCACGGAGACGGTTATGCAGATTTAACGATGTACATTTACCTTGGAGCTTATGACGGTTATACAAGAGGTTCTGTTTTAAGTCTGGATGAGGAGACTCTGGATACGCTCTACGCAGATACTGAGTCACCTACCTATGCTGCAAACAAGGAAAACGGCGATAAGCTGGCCGGGTTTATGAATTATGCATTAAACTTCCAGGGTGCGAAGCTTCAGTGGGCAGGCGAAGATGGCGAGTTTGACACAGAGGATGATGTATTTGCAGGAAATATGATTCATAAGGACAGCTACTTCTCCTTCAATCATGGAAACTATATTGAAGTATCCATCACAAACGATTTCGAGCGTTTCAGCAAGCTGGGAAATGGAAACTATCGTGTTACTCTGATTTCGGAAGGATATGCAGACGTTACGGTAGAAGCAGATGATCTGGTACTGAATTATAAGACACCTACTATCGTAGAAGAGGATATGCCGCAGCTGGCAGATGGCGAGACACAGATGCAGGTTCAGTTGGATGCCACAACAATAAATGTATCAAATGATGCTTCTGTAAACGAAGCTTATGTTGCAGGTTTATCAAATGCAGATTCTTATGTACTCAGCTATGAGACTGAAGATTGGGAAGAAATCGTAGTTGCTGAAAAGGCAGCGTCTGTTGAGAACAATGATGGTATTATCACGGTTACATTTGATGTCGCCGATCAGGAACTTCCGACAGATATTCACTATATGGTAACGGTATCTTCTGAGCAGGCATCTGATGTTACGCTGGAGTTCCATTATGCACCGGCTGAGTAATAAACGTCTGTTGCGAATTTAACTGAATCAAGTAAGCAGCGAAGCGGATTGCGAATGGGGCCGTGAACCGTAAATTTTCTGCAGCTATCTCAGCAATATGTCAGAAGAAAACCTTGATTTTCGCGCTGTGGTCTGGTAAACTGAACATAATCATATTAAAAATGCGCTTGAGCGCGGAATGGAGACGAAGATGAGTAATATTGATACAATGTCAGTAAATGCAATCCGTGTACTGTCCGCAGACGCGATTCAGAAGGCAAAGTCAGGACATCCGGGACTGCCACTTGGCTGTGCTTCCGTAGCCTATGAGTTATGGGCAAAGCACTTAAAGCACAATCCAAAGGATCCAGATTGGAAGGATCGTGACCGTTTTATTCTTTCCGGAGGACATGGCTCGATGCTTCTGTATTCCCTGCTTCATCTGTTTGGCTATGGAAATTTGAGCAAGGAAGATCTGATGGGCTTTCGTCAGTGGGGATCTCTGACACCGGGTCATCCGGAGTATCGTCATACTGTTGGTGTTGAGGCTACGACGGGACCGCTTGGAGCTGGTATGGGTATGGCAGTTGGTATGGCAATCGCAGAGCGCCATATGGCATCCATATTCAACAAGGAAGGTTATCCGGTTGTGGATCATTACACCTATGCACTCGGCGGTGACGGATGTATGATGGAAGGTATTTCCTCTGAGGCATTCTCCCTTGCAGGTACCTTAAAGCTGTCCAAGCTGATCATTTTCTATGATTCCAACCGTATTTCCATCGAAGGATCTACCGATATCGCATTCACTGAGAATGTTCAGAAGCGTATGGAGGCATTCGGCTTCCAGACCATCATCGTTGAGGATGGAAACAACTTAGAGGAGATCGGAAAGGCAATCGAGGCAGCAAAGGCAGATACCGAGAGACCGTCATTCATCACTGTAAAGACCCAGATCGGTTTTGGATGCCCGGCAAAGCAGGGTAAGGCAAGCGCACATGGCGAGCCACTTGGTGAGGACAACATCAAGGCGATGAAGGAAAACTTAGGATGGCCGTCACAGGAGCCGTTCTTCGTTCCAGAGGAAGTTTACGATCATTATAAGGAGATCGTAGAGGGCTTACAGCCAGCAGAGGAAGCTTGGAATAAGATGTTTGCGGAATACTGCGAGAAGTATCCGGAAATGAAGGAACTGTGGGATTCCTATTACGATGAGGATCTGGCAGAGAAGGTTTGCGATGACGCTGAGTTCTGGTCCTATGAGGATAAGCCGGATGCAACCAGAAACCTGTCCGGTAAGATGATCAACCGCATCAAGGATAGAATGCCAAACGTAATCGGCGGAGCAGCTGACCTCTCACCGTCCACTAAGACTTACATGAAGGATGCAGGCGATTTCTCTGCTGACAATTATGCAGGACGCAACATGCATTTTGGTGTTCGTGAGCTTGCCATGACTGCAATCGGAAATGGTATCATGCTTCACGGTGGCCTTCGCGCATTTGTTTCCACCTTCTTCGTATTCTCTGATTATACAAAGCCGATGGCACGTCTGTCTGCAATCATGGGTGTACCGTTAACCTTCGTATTCACACACGACAGCATCGGTGTAGGCGAGGACGGACCGACCCACGAGCCGATCGAGCAGCTGGCAATGTGGCGTGCACTGCCAAACTTCCATATGTTCCGTCCGGCAGATGCCACTGAGACCGCAGCTGCATGGTACAGCGCAATTACTTCTAAGAGAACACCGACTGCACTGGCACTGACCAGACAGAATCTGCCGCAGATTGAGGGAACCTCCAAGGAAGCATTAAAGGGTGGTTACATTGTACAGGATTCCAAGAAGCCGGTACCGGATGCCATCATCATCGCTTCTGGTTCTGAGTTGTCCCTTGCCGTAGAGGCAAAGAAGGTTCTGGCAGAGGATGGAATCGACGTGCGTGTCGTATCCATGCCGTGTATGGATCTCTTCGAGGAGCAGTCTGAGGAGTA
>CAVCXB010000213.1:0-4042 GCA_963605535.1 Wujia chipingensis | reverse complement strand
CACAGCAGCATACCCTCGGATACAACACCTGCAAGCTTTGCCGGCTTTAAGTTTACAAGAACCATAACCTTCTTGCCAACCATTTCCTCTGGTGTGTAGTGAGCCTTGATACCGGAAACGATCTGCTTCACCTGAGAGCCGATCTTCACCTGAGAGCACAGAAGCTTCTTGGACTTCTTTACAGCCTCGCAGGAGATAATCTCGCCTACCTGAAACTGCATCTTTGCGAAGTCCTCATAGGTGATCTCTTCCTTTGGCTCGATGTCGATAACAGCCTCATCCGCACTATCATCCTTAGCCTCAGCTTCCTCTGCATTTTCAGCAGGAGAAACGGCCTGTGCAGCAGCCTTCTTGGATTCCATCAATGCATCAATCTCTTCCATCATCTTAGCAGCATCGACACGAGCAAACAGAATCTGCGGCTGGTCGGTAACCTTGTTTCCTGACGGATAGGTGCCCATTGTGGAAACCTGCTCCATCGTGCGAAGCGGTGCATTTAAGGAGTCGGCGATCTTTTTTGCAGTCTCTGGCATAAATGGCTCAAGTAAAGAAGCACCGATTAAGATGCTGTCGATTAAGTTGTACATAACGGTGGACAAGCGCTCTTTCTTCGTCTCATCCTTTGCCAAAACCCACGGAGCAGTCTCGTCGATATACTTGTTGCAGCGCTTGAACAGGGTAAAGATCTCAGTGATTGCATCAGCGACACGAAGCTTATCCATGCGAGCGGTAACCTTAGAAGCGGTGGAGGTGACAACCTTCAATAAGGAATCGTCAACGGATTCTTTTACGCCGTAGTTTACAGCAACGCCGCCGAAGTACTTATTTGTCATGGAGATAGTACGATTTACCAGATTTCCAAGAGTGTTTGCCAGATCAGAGTTCATACGCTCGATCATCAGATCCCAGGAGATCACACCGTCGTTTTCAAACGGCATCTCGTGAAGAACGAAATAACGAACGGCATCAACACCGAAGAAATGAACCAGTTCATCGGCATAGATAACATTTCCTTTGGACTTACTCATCTTGCCATCGCCCTGAAGCAGCCACGGATGACCAAATACCTGCTTTGGAAGCGGCAGATCGAGAGCCATCAGCATGATTGGCCAGTAGATGGTATGGAAACGAAGGATATCCTTTCCGATCAGGTGAAGATCAGCCGGCCAGTACTTTGCAAACATCGGATCGCTGTTTCCGTCTAGGTCAAAGCCAAGACCGGTGATATAGTTGCTCAGCGCGTCGATCCATACATAAACAACGTGCTTTGGATCAAAGTCTACCGGAATGCCCCACTTGAAGGAGGTACGGGAAACACACAGATCCTGCAGACCCGGAAGGAGGAAGTTGTTCATCATCTCATTCTTGCGGGACTCTGGCTGGATGAAGTCTGGATGCTCATTAATATAAGAAATCAGCTTATCGGCATATTTGCTCATGCGGAAGAAATATGCCTCTTCCTTAGCCGGGGTACAAGGACGTCCGCAGTCCGGGCACTTGCCGTCAACTAACTGGGAAGCGGTGAAGAAAGATTCACAAGGAGTACAGTACATGCCCTCATACTCGCTCTTGTAGATATCACCCTTATCGTAGAGCTTCTTAAAGATTTTCTGAACCTGCTTTTCGTGATAGTCGTCAGTGGTACGGATAAATTTATCATAGGAGGTGTTCATCAGGTCGAAGGTCTTCTTGATCTCGCCTGCCACCTCATCAACAAACTGCTTTGGGGTCTTGCCTGCTTCAGCAGCCTTTAACTCGATCTTCTGACCATGCTCGTCCGTACCTGTCTGGAAGCGCACATCATATCCCTGCATTCGCTTGAATCTGGCAATGGAATCTGCCAGCACGATCTCGTAGGTGTTTCCAATGTGCGGCTTGCCGGAAGTGTAAGCAATGGCCGTGGTGATGTAATACGGTTTCTTCATGGTTTTTTTCTCACTTTCTGCCGCAAAAGCGGGCTGTTTTTTCGCAGTGCCACCAATTTCCATAGTCCGAATTGAAAAAGAACTGAAAAGTGCAGCACAGATATAAGATATGATACCACTCGAAACGAAAGATTGCAAGAAAAACGTGAGAAAACCAATTGTCTGTAGGAAAAAATCATGCTATACTGTGCTTATCCGTTACTGTGTCGTTTTATGCGAAAGCAAAGGAGTAGTAAAGCAGCAAAAACGGCTTAGCCAAGAATTAGAAAAAGAGAAAGGTTGGATTGAGATGAATTCGGAAGATAGAAAGAAACTCAGAAAACAGAAGCACAGAATTATGATGATGCGTTTGTGGCTGCCGGTTGCATTGGTAGTTGTCCTGATAGCAGGATTGACTGCAGGAGGAATTGCATTGTCACTTGGCCAGACAAAGAGTGTGGCAGAGCAGGGAGAAACAAAGGAAGCAGATACAAAAGAGGCATCCAATGAGTCCAAGAGCGATGATTCTGATGGTGATAAGTCACAGAATCAGGATCAGGAAAACCAGACAGGCGAGAGCAACAGCGAGGCTCAGACAGAGGCAGCTGGCACTGGTGAGAATGCAGAGCCACAGACTGGTGCAGAGAGTGATCCTTCTGGAAATGACAATGCAAATCAGCCAGAGGATGGCAATTATTCAGTAGAGCAGGCAGATTTTGATGAGTTTATCACCAATCTGGATGAGGCAGTAGCTGCAAATGCGGATTACTTAAAGCTTGGAAGTGAGAACCTGACCGTAACGCTTGCGGAGCTTAAAACATATGACAGAACACATCTGACCGAGACACAGGCAAAGACATATGATGCTGTTCTTGATGCATTGAATGATGAGATAGAAGGTGAGCAGTATGCCAGCGTAGCGGCAGCAGCAAATGGCGCTGCACTGTGCAGCGTAGAAGGTGGTGTTGATTATTACAACTATATTCTTCAGAAGTATAGTGGTATTGATGGCACTTGGGAGACCTTCCATTCGATTCTGGCAGATGAGGCAAATGCAAACCATGATGCGATGCTTAGTCTTCAGGCTGCGGATTCTTCATTGCAGATAGTAGTCGCAAGTTTTACGAAAAATGCACCGGATACCGAATATGCATATGATACCGTTACGGCATCTTCTAGTGCGCTCAAGAAGAATCTTGCGTGCAGTGGATTTACAGACGGTTGGACGGAGTTTGGTATCATTCGCGCATACTTAAATGATGAGCGTTTTGATGATGCGATGAAGCAGTATTTGATTGCATCCACCAGAATGACCTACGCTCTGTATGGTGTTGCAGATATTTCGGTACATGCAGGCGGATGGGGCGAAGCAGAGGTAATTGACCTTTGCAATCAGTATTTTGGTGAGGCAAGTACAGATGAGTACGGCACAAGCGTATACAACATGGTTTTAACAAATCCGGGAAGATATGCGGCAGCATCACTTGATTATTTGCAAATTACAGAGATTGAGGCTACAATGGCTGCACAGCAGGGTGAAGACTACAGTGAAGCGAATCTGTTAGATCTTCTTTTCAATCAGGGTCCGGCAGATTTTAGAGTACTGAGAAGCTGGGTTGGATTACAGTAATTGAAAAATTGAGTTGTAAAGAAAAATATAAGAAATTCAAAAAGTCGGGCGAAAGCCCGACTTTTTTTGTTCTATCAAATCTGGCAGAGTACCACGTCCATAGGAGCTATGCACCGCATGGGCGTGGAGACTTCATTATATGTTTAAACTACTTTACGAAACTTACTCCTGTAATGCACAGGAGACATGCCATAATATTTCTTAAATAATTTACTGAAATAGTACACATCATCATAGCCAACACTATTGGAGATTGCCTTAATGCTTTGGTTGCTGTCAGATTCAAGCTGAATGCGGGCACGTTCTAATCGCATCTTGATCAGATAATTGATCGGGGCCTCGCCGGTCTCTTCCTTGAAAATTTTCGATATGTAAGCAGAGCTTAAATACATGTTTCGGGCAATCAAATCAAGAGAAATCTTCTCCGCATAATGAGTGCTTAAGTATTGCCGGATCTCGCTGACTACATAAGTCTTATGATGCGTCTCAAATGTAACCGGTGAGCAGC
>CAVCXB010000212.1:0-4068 GCA_963605535.1 Wujia chipingensis | reverse complement strand
AAATAAAATGTGCAAAAAATATATTGATAATCTAAGCCCCCTATAGCCTTTGGCTATTAGCTTTGCTGTTGTGAGCGTTTCTCTTTTGAGATTTTTAGTGTCTTTTGGAACCAAAGAAATAAACGCCACGGGGGTAACGTAGCAATTATCAATGTTGGCAATCGGGGAAAACTTTGTTTTCCTGATTGTCAATGTTGTTAATTGCGGCGATCGATGATTGGTTACAACGGGCGGAACGCAAGCGGTTCGCTCTGTGCTTTCTTTATGTTCTGTGTTTCTATCGCAATGCCGTTTTTCCATTAAGTGAGGTGTTTTGTATGTCCGATGATGCTTTGTCTAACTTTAATGAGTGCTTTGAGCTACTGTCCAATGTTTATGATCAGGTCAATGGAGAGGATTTTTATCGTTATATCTTCCCAAATAATGAGAATGCAGGTGAAATGTATACGGATTTTTCGCATCCGAATGCTATTTATCTTTATCATGACTTTCAGGACGATGGTTCTAATCGCCATTTACGTCGCCGAATCATGCTGAATGATACTTGGGCTGATGATTACAGAGATTATGTCGAGGGTAACGGAATGACATTGTGCAGCGGTTTGACTTATCATAGCCGCAGCAATAAGCTCCAGTACGCACAGACGATGAACGCCCTTATATTTGACCTTGACGGGGTGGGTCGTAGGGAACTGGAAAGCGTTTTGGAGCGTACAACGGGCGCAGGAGATGTTTACCGCAGCATTCCGAAGCCGACTTTTATTGTTTTGAGTGGGCGAGGGCTGCACTTGTATTATGTCTTTAATGAGCCTATCGCCCTATATCCGAACATAAAGCTGCAATTAAAGTCTTTGAAGCACGACCTTACTTTCCGAATATGGGAATATAAAGGCACTTCGCAGGTAGAGAGTATTCAGTATCAGAGTATTGGACAGGGCTTTCGTATGGTTGGCAGCATTAACAGCAAGTACGGAAATACCGTAACCGCCTTTCAGATCGGCGGTAGGGTGAGCCTTGAATTTATGAACAGCTATGCAATTCACCCCGAAAACAGGGTTGATGTGAACCGTCCGTACCGTCCGAGCTGTGTTGACCGAGCTGCTGCTGCGGAGCTTTACCCCGACTGGTATCAGAGAGTTATTGTTGAGGGTAACAAGCGCCCTAACAAGTGGAATATCGGCTATCGGAAGAAAAAGCAAGTCAAGGACTATGCTTTGTATGAGTGGTGGAAACGCCGAGTAACCGAGATCGAGGGCGGACACCGTTATTTTTACCTTATGTGCCTTGTAATATACGCTTGTAAGTGCGATGTTCCGAAAGCACAGCTCAAAGCTGATATTCAAGAGTGCTTTGAAGTTCTGCGGGCGTATGCCGTCCATACAAACGAGCTAACACAAGCCGATGTAGACAGTGCTATGGAGTGTTATTCTAAGGATTACTATAACTTTACCATTGCCGACATTGAGATTTTGACAGATTTGCGTATTGATCGTAACAAGAGAAATGGACAAACACAAGCAGAGCATTTAGAAGAAGCAAGAGCTATTCGGGATATTCGTCAACGCCGAAAAGGTACTGATTGGCGTGATGGTAACGGTAGACCGACCAAACAGCAGATCGTGATTGAATGGCAGCGTCAACACCCTACAGGCAAGAAAATAGATTGTGAGCGTGACACGGGGTTGAGCCGTCACACAATTTTGAAATGGTGGGGAAAGGAGGCTGAACAATGAGTAAGACTATAAAGCAGATCGCTGATGAGCTCGGCGTGAGCAAGCAAGCTGTTCAGAAAAGATTATCAAGGGAACCACTGTATACAAGTATACAGCCATATGTCTATACCCAAAACGGAGTTAAGTATATAGAGGTTGTCGGCGAAAACCTCATAAAATCGGCGTTTTATAAAACAGATATAGACACAATGTCTATAGACAAAAACGACCATTTGTCTATAGACAAACCTGATTTGTCTATACCCTTGTATACACCTATAATTGAAACACTACAAGCAACAATTGACACTTTACAGGGGCAGCTCAATACAAAAGACAAGCAGCTTGCAGCGAAAGATGAGCAGATTAGAAGGCAGCAAGAGCAGATTGAGCAGTTGACCTCCGCCTTACAGCAACAAACCTCTGCTTTGGAGAGTATAACCGCAGCTCTGACTGCTGCCCAAGCTCTTCACGCAGCAGACAAAAAAGCACTTATGCTTATGGAAGATAGGGAAAGCGAGCACAAGTTGTCATTTTGGGAGCGTAGAGCTGCTAAGAAGGCTAAGAAAAAAGCTTGAAAGGAAAAAAATTTAGTCAAGTCCAATTGAAACGCACGCAGAGGCATTTAGATGCCTCTGTATGCGACTTTTAAATATTTCTCTGTTTCAAATATGCTTAAAACAAAAACCTCTTAAAATCGATTTTAGAGGTGTTACAGACATGATGACACATAATCGAATCCCCTCAGAGTGGTAACTCCGAGGGGATTCTTTTTTGGGTAAACTTCAAATAAAGGGGGAAAAGGAGATTATTCGTAGACCTCTCGTCTATGCCCTATGGTCAAAGCTAGTATAATAAGCTCATTTTCTTTGATTTCACAAATCAGTCTGTAATCGCCTATTCTGTATCGCCATTGACCACTTCTGTTCGCTGTCAATCCTTTTCCGTGCTGTCTTGGGTCTGTGCAGTCCACTAGATTTTTATTTATCCATGCTCTGATTATCTTTTGAGTGTATTTGTCCAACTTGCGAAACTCTTTCTTGAAGCGTTCCGATAACTCAACATCATACTTCGGCATCTAATTCTCTCCAAAATTCCTCTACAGGGGTAGATTTGCAACCGCTATTTACATAATCGGCATACGCTTCATCTGCAACAGCAATATCATACTCATCTTCAATTTTTTCAAAAAGTGCCTTTTTGAACGCTTCACCCAAAGAAACAGAGTGAATTCTTGCATAGCTTTCTGCAAGTGCTTTTTCATTTGCTGATAATCGAATAGAAAAACTCATACGCTCAACCCCTTTCTGTAATACATTGTACTACATATTATGCCTTTTGTCAAGAGAACTATTCTTTTTTGTGTGGTGATATCTTTCCCGACTTTTTCAAGTCAAGGAGGATGTCACAAAATTGAAAAAGATGGGGTTTTAGGGGCACCCCCTAACAAGCACAAAATTTGCAATTTTGTTGTCTTTGGGTGTGGATACCCAAAGACGTTGCTTGCCGTAGAACGCCCCCATCAGGGGTATCGTTCTACGAACAGATGCTACGCATCTTGTCTCGTCTGAAAGACAATTTCCTTAGAGAAAAGGGGAATCTTTGCTGTTTCTTCGTTCTGTTTTTATTTTGGAAATACAATCTCAGAAGAAAATCATCGACATTTTTTCGATAGTGTCGGTACATCGTGGATCTGATACATATTTTTCAGCGGATTTGTGATATTCAGTGTCTTAGACAGCTGTGAACAATACAAAATAGATGGCTTTTTGCATACTGAAAATTGTGGACACAGTGTCCACAATTTCTAAAATGTGAGTTTAATATCAAATTCAGACAATATTTATACTTTAGAAAAGGTGGCAATCGTTGCCACCAGGTTTTTTATACCTGCTTTTGAAGTTTTACGACACTTAGTGCGATACAAACAAGGTGGACATGATGTCCACCTTATACAAATTGTGAATGCAGACAAAAAATTAAGAGATATTAGTTGCTGTTTTGTCCCTAAATAACGTTATATACCACAAATTTGCCGAAAAGAATGCATAACGTTTATTCGTAAAATGATACACCAAAGGTGGGCATTTTACGGCAAGCAACGTCTGTGTTGCAACACAGACAATTTGCGAAGAATCGCAAATTCTTGTTAGGGGTTCTACCCCTAAAACCCCAGTATTGACAAACGGAAATAGAGCTGATATACTAGATTAGTGAAAAAATAAAATGTGCAAAAACTGTATTGATAATCTAAGCCCCTTATAGCCTTTGGCTGAGTGGTGGCTTTACGGCTTGAAAACGCAAGCCGATATTTTAGAAAATAAAATGTGCAAAAAATATATTGATAATCTAAGCC
>CAVCXB010000211.1:0-4110 GCA_963605535.1 Wujia chipingensis | reverse complement strand
ATCCTGACGGCTGCAATGGAATCCTCGTCCGACACGTCGGGCGGGGTTGTTCAAGAAATATGAAAATAAAGGATAAGGGAATTAGGTGAAGAATATGGCAGAAGCCTATAAGACAGTTTATATTGGAAATTCAGCAGAAATTGTGGAGAAAAAATCTCGATTCATTGCAAACTTAGAGCATGTGGAGTCGGAGGAGGAGGCACTTGCCTACATCGAGTCCATCCGCAAAAAATATTGGGATGCCAGACACAACTGCTATGCGTATTGCATCGGCAAAAAGCAGGAATTAAAGCGCTGCAGCGATGACGGAGAGCCGTCTCAGACAGCGGGAAAGCCAATGCTTGATGTGCTGACAGGTGCTGGACTTTGTGATACGATAGTCGTAGTGACACGTTATTTTGGCGGAACGCTTCTTGGAACCGGCGGTCTGGTGCGTGCCTACACAGCAGCGTCAAAGGCAGGCGTAGAGGCGAGTGCGGTAATTGAAAAGATTCCAGCGGTACAGTTTTTTGTAAGAGTAACCTATAATCAGATTGGAACGCTTCTTTATTTACTTGGTCAAAAGGGCTACAGCCAGTTAGACAGTGAGTACGCAGAGGATGTGAGCGTGCGCTTTTTGGTGCCGCAAGAGGAACGTGCCGCGATGGAAAAGCAGCTTCTTGAGAGTTTTCAGGGAAGTGCAAAGACCGAGGTAGAGGACTACGGCTACTATGCAAAGAATGGAAAAGAACTGCTTTTGTTTGAGGAGAAGACGTGATGATAACATGTGCAATGTGCGATGACAATCTGCCGTTTGTCGAACAACTGCGAAGCCTTGTGATTTCCTATGCAAAGGAGCAGCATATTAAGGTGCAGGCAGAAACCTTCGCATCAGCAGAGGAGCTGCTAGCGGAAATTGAAAGCGGAGCAGGCTTTGAGATTTTGTTTTTGGATATCGAGATGCGAAAGATGAACGGAATCGAGCTTGGCAAAAAGCTTCGTGAGATTTCCTATCAGACCTTACTCATCTATGTGTCCAGTTATGATCAATACATGCGCCAGCTTTTTGAGACAGAGCCATTTCGCTTTTTGTCAAAGCCACTTCAAAAAGAAGAACTCTATTCCGTCTTGGATAAGGCATTTGAGCGCATTGGTCGTTTTCGCAGAGAGCATTTTACGATTCGCTTTGGAAAAAATGTGGTAAATCTTCTCTGCCGCGATATTGTATATCTGGAAAGCAACAAGCGAAAGGTGATCGTTCATACCGTGCGTGGTGAGTATGAGTATTATCATAAGCTTGACGAGGCAGAAAAAGAACTTGATGAGATCAGCGCTGATTTTGTCCGAATTCATAAGGCATATCTTGTCAATATGGAGCATGTCGAGGCATTCCAGTATGAGAAGCTGGCGCTGCGGGATGGCACGATTTTAAGCATCAGCGAGGCACATCGTGCCAACGTGCGCAGTCGCTTCTGGGAATATCTAAAGGTATCGGAAAATGACTGATTTTTTTCTTGTGATTTTAATCAACTTTTTTGCATTATACACGACGCTTCAATATCTTTCGGTATTAAAAAAGGAAGGAAAAGAAAAGCGTGTGTTTCAGCTGCTGCCACATTTTCTTTTGTGGTGCGTACTGAATCTTTGTTGTCTGGTTGTTGTGCGAGAGAGAGGGATGCTTGCTATTTTTGCAGCCGCTGCGGCAGGCACCATTCTTCTTTTTGAGACGCTTTTTGTGTTCCAGAAGGAAGAGGCTTGGAAGGAGAAGACAAGGCGAAAGGAATATATGATCAGCCGTCAGCTCCAATACTATGCAAGGCAATACGAGGCGCTTTCCCATTTTCAGGAGACAATGCGAAAAGAGCGTCACGAGCGCCGAAACCGCAATTTAGAGCTGTTAATGCTGGCTCAAAAAGGGGAACTTCAGGCAGTCGAGGAGCGTTTAAGAGAAGAACAGAGCCTTCTTGCACCGCGCCCTTCCATGACTGGAAATCGCACCGTCGATGCGGTACTTGGCTTTGAACAGGCACTCGCCAAAGAAAAAAAGATTACAGTGGAAGAAAGCATTTCCATTCCGCGCGATATGGAAGTAGCCGACTCTGTTTTGTGCGGTGTGCTCGGCAATGCGCTCGACAATGCAATCGAAGCGTGCAGCCGATTAAAAGAGGAAGAGCGTCTTGTCAAAGTTTTCATGAAGGTCGAGCGCAAAAACTTATTTATCGAGATCAAAAATCGCTACGATGGAACCGTTCTTGCCACACAGGATGGGCGACTTATCAGCCGCAAGGAAAATCCACAGGAGCATGGCATGGGACTTCGCATTATGCGCGAGCTGCTGGAACATGCTGACGGCAACCTCGAGACAAAGTGGGATGAGAGGGTGTTTACGCTTCGGGTGATGATTTATCATGTATTGTAAGTTACAAAACTTTACGGTAAAAATTACAATTGCATAACAAACAACATTTCTTGTGGTAGCATAGGCACCATAGGAAAACGAAGAAAGGAGGATACGGTATGGACAGTATCCAAGTTTATGTCTGGCTGATCGTATTTATCGTACTGACCGCAATCGAGATGGCAACCTTTCAGCTGGTAACGATCTGGTTTGCCGTCGGTGCCGTCGCCGCATTTATTGTGTCGATGTTTTCGGTGTCGCTGGAAGTTCAGCTGATCGTTTTTCTGGCGGTTTCCATGTTGTTACTGATTCTGGTTCGTCCGGTTGCAGGGCGTTTTCTCCAGACGAAGACGGTTAAGACAAATGTAGATAGCCTGATCGGAGATTACGCAATGGTGACAGCGCGGATACATAATCAGGAAGGCTTTGGGAAGGCTGTAATTCGTGGACAGGAATGGACGGCAGCTGCCGAAAAGGACGATGAGATCATCGAGGCAGGCACACGAGTCGTTGTGACCGGCATACGTGGTGTAAAGCTGATTGTAGCCAAGATTGAACCACAAAAAACAGCGCAGGAAATCAATTAACAGAACGTGCAAATACGAAAGATTTATAACCACAGAATTTGGAAATAGTATTTGTACCAATTCGCACAAAACAAGAAGGAGAGAATGAGTATGTTAGCAGCATCAATTATTAGTCCTCAATTTATTGCAGGCGTCATTATTGTAATTGTTATTTTATGCATCATTGGATCGTGTATTCGCATCGTACCGCAGGCACATGCGGCGATTGTAGAGCGTCTTGGCGGTTATCTTACCACATGGTCCGTCGGAATCCACATCAAGATGCCATTCGTTGACCGCGTTGCTCGAAATGTGATCTTAAAGGAGCAGGTTGTTGACTTTGATCCTCAGCCAGTTATCACAAAGGATAACGTTACGATGTTGATTGATACCGTTGTATTCTATCAGATCACAGACCCGAAGCTGTATGCATACGGTGTAGAAAATCCGCTGATGGCGATTGAGAATCTGACCGCTACTACACTTCGTAACATCATTGGTGAGATGGAGCTTGATGAGACGCTGACCTCCCGTGAGACGATCAACACGAAGATGAGAAGCAGCCTTGATGAAGCAACGGACCCATGGGGAATCAAGGTAAATCGTGTCGAGTTAAAGAACATTGCACCGCCGTCTGATATCCAGAATTCCATGGAGAAGCAGGCAAAGGCCGAGCGTGACAAGCGTGCAGCGATCCTTAGTGCCGAGGGTGAAAAGCAGTCCGCCATTCTTCGCGCCGAAGGTAAAAAGCAGTCTGCCATCCTCGATGCAGAGGCAGAGAAGCAGGCAGCGATTCTTCGTGCAGAGGCAAAGAAGGAAGCCATGCTTCGTGAGGCAGAGGGTGAAGCCGAGGCAATCCGCCGCGTATCTCAGGCAAAGGCCGATGGAATTTCCTATATTAAGGATGCCAAAGCCGATGCAGCTGTGCTTCAGATTAAGAGCATGGAGGCGTTTGAGAAGGCAGCAGATGGCAAAGCGACAAAGATTATTGTGCCGTCAAATCTGGCTTCTATCGCCGGTACATTGACCGCTTTGGCAGAAACTGTGCAAAAGGATACACCAGAATCTTGAAAAATACTTGCAAAGTGAATATTATCTGTGCTACAATAAAAGAGTTGCCAAAAGGCAGCTCCTTTTTGCGCGCAAAATTTTCGTGAAATTTCTGAG
>CAVCXB010000210.1:0-4130 GCA_963605535.1 Wujia chipingensis | reverse complement strand
ACCGGATTATCCTCAGAGTATTTTTATCCTCATCTTTTTTGAACAAAGAGAGATTTTCTCATTTTTTCGAAAAAAAGATGAGGATAACATATTTATCTTAATCCACAAATACGTGCCATTTCAGCCTCGTCATCTGACCACAATGGTTTCTCATCACTTTTTAGATTGCCTGATTCCATTACTTTACGCATCATATCAACTGAAGGTGCTGCATAAATACGTGTTGTTTCAGTTGTAGAATGTCCTAGTATGCGAGAAACAAGTTCAAGTTCTGTTCCATCTTGATATAGATTAGTCGCTCTGGTTCTGCGTAACATATGCGGATAGCAGTGCTCTGGAAGATCAGGATACTCTGAACTGATCTGAGCAGCATATTTTTTTACAATACGCTCAACATTTCCAACTGACATCCTATCTTTGTGTCCCTTAATCACTGTATAGATCAATGGATCATCTGGAACTATCATGTTATGATAAACTTTTAAGTAGTTTTTCAAATGCCCAGCGGTCTTATCTGTGATTGCAATGATCCTTTCTTTATCACCTTTTCCATAAATCCTAAGATATGGTATGTTGGCATCCAGATTTACAGAAGATACATTCAGAGACAATAATTCAGAGACCCTAATAGCAGAGTCGTAAAGCAATATCAGGATCATTCTGTCTCTTCGACCTATTTTCGTATCCGGTGGAGCAGCAAGCAGTGCCTTAAGGGCATCGTCAGGGATAATTTCGCGTGTCAGTTTTGGAACTTTAAGAAAAGGAACTCTGGAAGCTGTGAGAGCTACTGACTGTAACGCTATATCACAATCAGCAGCATACCAAAGATAAGCTCTGAGTGCAGCAAGTCTGTTATTACATGTGGTTTCACTATTCCCGTTTTTATGCAGAAATTCAATGTATGATAACAGAAAATCATGTGTACAATCCTCAAAGCTAAAGGTTCGAAGCGATAAACTCATAGTATCGGTTATATATCTTCTAAAGACGGTTAAAGCATCACGGTAAGTTTCGATTGTATTTCGGCTTTTCAATGCCTGTTCTGGCAGGTAATGCTCAAGAAAATCTAATGTTTTTGAGAAAAACAGGATCTTTTCCACTTTTTTTCTACTCATGGTCATTTACCTCCGGGATAACGAAATCTGAAGTCTTGTCTTTGTCTCTGATGATCTGGAAAGCTTCGCTGACTTGATGGTAATAATAAAAAGTATCATCCGTACTTTGATGCCCTAAATATCGACTCAGAAACGGAAGCATTTCCTTGAGTGCAATACCTTCTTCCATCCAGAGATTCATCCTTTTTACTACAAAGCTATGTCTAAGACAGTGAACAGTAGGTGTTCTGTCACAGTTTTTTGCATATGGTGTTGCATTCCAAGCCATGCGAAATACTGCGTTTATAGTTGCAGAACTTAAGCAGCTTTCTGGTTCTCTTGCAGGAAAAATCCATTCTGATGTACACTCATGATGATCCCTCAGTATTGTCCTATATTCCTTCATTAACACAGAAAGATCATCTGACATATGGATCTTTCTGTCCTTATGACCTTTTGACTGCATGATCTTTAATGTTCCCGATTCAAGATCTGCATCACTCCACTTCAGTTTTCTTGCTTCCGAAATACGAAGACCACAACAATAGATCAATCTAAAGATCACTTTATACTCTGTAGACAGACGCAGAAACGAAGGTACTTTTATCTTTGGAAAGTAACTGTCGATTTCATTAAAGAATGCAGATATTTCATCATCTGATAAGATGTGCACCAGCCTTTTTTCACATTTATAAAAATTTGATTGAATATATGCATCCTTACCAAGAGAGATCATAAATAGTGCAAACTGACGGATTATTGAAACACGTGCTGAACAGGTAGCTAAGGATTCTCCTTCACGTAGTGTCCCCCATTTTTTTATCAGTTCTCTACTGAGATATGGTTGTATAACGGATTCTTTTATACAAAAATCGTCAAAATGTTTCAGTTTCCATTCTTCGGTCTCATAAATGAATCCAACAGATCGTTTTTCTTGTAGAAACTGTTTGATATATGGAGCAAAACAGCTTTGATATTCATATCCGATAAGCTTCATTTCAACCCTCCTTCCAACGTTAGCCTGGTACTTGCTAATGATAAGCCGCATTTTTTGCTTCTATCATCATCCAGAAGAAGGTATTTCATTATACTTGTGGGATCACGATGACCAAGTGCATTCATTACATCATCAATACCCGCATGATTTTTCAGCAGATTTGTAGCAAAAGACCTGCGTGTCACATGAAAACCACCACCCTTTACATCACTTCTTTCGGGCAGGATACGACAAAGCGCTCTCGTACATATTTTGCCAGTCAATCTTCCGTACGGAGCTTTGGATCTTACAAAAATAAAGTTACTTTCTGTATCAGGTCTACCGTATTTCAGATATGAATATATGGCATTTCCCACTTCAACAGGCATTGGAAGAGTGATCTGTGTGTTCGTTTTTTTCATAATGACTGAGATTTGGCATTTTTTCCAGTCGATATCCTGAAAACGAAGTGCCAGGATATCATAAGCTCTCAATCCTGTTCTTAGACCAAGTAAAACAATGGCAATATCACGAAGTTCCACAGGAGCATTATGAGTTAATCGGTATTCATGAATTCTTTGAATCTGTTCATCAGACAAAACATCGATGATCTTATTTACAGGCGCACTTCCTGATATAAGACATTGATCTAAACCATGTTTTTCTGTGTATTGGTATTCCTCAAGATAACGCAGTAAAGCTCTTATAATTACAAAACGAGTAGCACGACCTTTAAATGTGGAATGCCTGTCTTGAATGGAGAATTCCTTTATGATCTCTGGCGAAATCTGTTTAAAACTATCATATCCGTGATCAATCAAGAACTGACAGAAGCTTGCACAAGAACAACGATACGATTTAAGTGTACCGTTTTCGCGATATTCACGTTTCTTCTGTTCTAAAAGACCTGTTATGGCTTCCTTACACCATTCAGGTAGTTTGTCATATGTAGTAGGACTGTATTTATATTTTCCATCTGGATGAATGTCGCCGTTTAAAAGATATTCATTACAAAAACTCAGAATTCTTCTCCAATGAAGCAAAGATGTTCCTAGCGTGTTTTTGATCTCAGAGAACCATATCCAAACAATGTCTGGATGATAACCGAGATCATGTATATCCAGAAATAGATACAAAGCTGTTAGTGCATGTTTTGACAGTTTCAATGTAGTACCGACATATCCATGTGCTTTCAGGCATACGATAAAGGGTTCAATCTTTCTTTTAAAATCTGTGGCCGACATAATTGTATCTACTGTTTTCTGCAAAGCAGCTTTACTTTCCTGCGAAAATGCATCAATCAAACCGATATGAGAATAAATCTGATGGTTGAAGAGAATACTGTATGGTTTTGTGCATTTGCCAATCTTTTCATAGAACTGTATCATCCGAGCTGTGGAATTAAGGATCGCGTTTCTTGTTTCATCTGATTGATACATTTTTGTGTTTACAAGTGCGAGTACCGCTTGGAATGAGACATCTGATATATTGGAAACTCCAATTTCATCAAAACTGAGTAATCCTTCAGAGCAATAAGTACGTGTTAATTCTAATGTGCGCTTTGTATAACGTTTACAACAGGTTTCAAGATAAAAATCAAGTTCATCTTTCCATGAAACTGGAAGTTTATCATATATTGATTGATTTAGATATAAACTGCGGTCAGATAGTGTTCCTGAAGAATCCATTTCCTCTAACTGGTATGCATACCGGATCCATATGATACATCTCTGTGACGGAAGATTTTTCTTAATCTCAGTAAACCATTCATCACGTGATTTGGCTGTGTATTCAGTATTGTTTTGAGTGAGATACAGTCCAAGAGATTCATAACAGTCTCTATGTGACTTTCTACTGCTTGAACAAACCTTCCTTTCTTTAAGTAGTGCCATTACCCTTTCAACGGTATCAGCATAATTCATGAAATCACATCCTTTCGATTTTAATGTGATTTCATTATCTCATAAAATATGTTATCCTCATCTTTTTTTTGAAAAAATGAGGGAATCCCTCTTTATTCAGAAAAGATGAGGATAAAAATACTCTGAGGATAATCCGGT
>CAVCXB010000209.1:0-4179 GCA_963605535.1 Wujia chipingensis | reverse complement strand
CTCGGAATAGCAGAAACAGGCAACTGCTTTTGTCTCAAAAACTATACAATATTTTAATCATGGACACGAGATCTTGAACAAGCTATACTAATCAAAAAGGAGTTCAACATAATGGCTAAAGAATCATGGAATATTCTGGAAAGCGGTATTTTGGCATATGACATAAAACTGCACGATGCGAAAAAAGAGGAGGTGTGATTTCTATATGCGGGAGTCACCGTTAAATAATAAACTGAGTGTTGCCTATTCCTATATTGCGGCGGTGGATTTGAGGACCGGAAGTGTGGATGTGCTGAAGTCAGTTTCCGGAAAAGGACAAGGAAGATATGAAGGGACCATGAATCAGAATCTGCAGAGAGACCAGGTTTTAAGAGAAGTTGCGGCAGAATATCAGAAAACCTATCTGGATTTCATTAATATGACAACGGTTGCAGAGAGACTAAAGGGAAAAGATTCACTGAACTGCATTTTTCAAAGGTTGGATGGAAAATGGACCTTGTCTGCTATTGTGCCGCAGGAGCTCGATAAGCAGGGAAATGTAAATACCGTCTTGATTGCAAATCGTGATATTACGAATCTTAAAAATTGGGAACAAAAGCAGAAACAATCTTTAGAGCAGGCGCTTTTGGAGGCGAAGGAAGCCCTTGCGAGAGAAAAGAAAAGCACAGAGATCATATCGGCAATCTCCAGCATTTACTGGGCGATTTATGTGATTCATCTGGATGATGGGACCTATGAGGAAGTAAATGGCGGAAATGTATTATCGCAGCTATTAGAAAAAAGCGGTCGCGCCTCCGATATGTTGGAAACAGGCTTAAAAGTGATTGTGGCAGAAGAAGACCGGGAGGCAATGCGTGAGTTTTTGGATCTAAAGACACTGCCTGAGCGCATGGAACATGAAACCACGATTGTGAAAGAATACAGAACTACCAATGGTCACTGGCATATGGGACGATTTATTGTTAAGAGCAGGGATTTTTATGGGCGGGTGAATAATGTTCTGTTTGCTGTCAATGTTATTGATGAACGTAAGCAAAGTGAGCTGAATTATCAGAGAAAGATACAGGAAAATTATGCGTGCATGGAAGAGAAAAACAAGGAACTGCTTCTGGCAAGGCAGCAGGCTGAGGTGGCCAATGCGACAAAGACAGACTTCCTGCGGCGTATGAGCCATGACATCCGGACACCCATCAACGGCATCCGCGGCATGGTACAGATTGCCAATTATAATATCGACAATCCGGAAAAACTGGCAGAATGTCGAGAGAAAATCTGGACATCCACGGAGCATCTTCTGTCTTTAGTGAACGATGTTCTGGATATGAATAAGCTGGAATCCGGGGAATTTACTATAAAGCATGAGCCCTTTGCCTTGCAGAAAATTCTGGATGAGGTACATGTTGTGGCGGAAGCGCAGGCACAGGAGATGGGAATTTCCTTCATACATCAGGATACGAAGAAAATCGAACATAATTATCTAATCGGAAGCCCGGTTTATATGAAGCGAATTTTCATGAACTTTACAAGCAATGCCATCAAATACAACCGCAGAGGCGGTACAGTGAAGGTATATGGCAAGGAGCTTTCTTTTGATGGCAAGACTGCCAGGTTTGAATTCGTCTGCGAAGATACCGGCATCGGCATGAGCCAAGAATTTCAGAAGCGTGCCTTTGAGCCCTTTACCCAGGAGGGGCAGTCACAGGCCAGGACAAAATATCAGGGGACCGGCCTTGGACTGGCGATTTCGAAAAGTCTGATCGAACTCTTGGGTGGTAATGTAGAGCTTTATTCGGTTTTAGGAGAGGGAACGAAGATTGTCTTCCGACTTCCCTTGGAAGTAGATCTGCAGGAACATACAGAGTCGGAAAAGACGGACTATGACAGTATCCGATTCGATGGGAAAAGAGTCCTTCTTGCAGAGGATAATGAACTAAACGCAGAGATTGCAGCCTTCCTCTTGGAACAGCATGGCATGCAGGTAACATGTGTGGAAAACGGGAAACTGGCGGTGGAGGCGGTCACGGAACATCCGGATGGCTATGATGTGATTCTTATGGACATCATGATGCCTGTCATGGATGGACTGGAAGCAACAAGAGTTATCCGGCAGGAATTAAAGAGTAGGATTCCGATCTTTGCCATGACTGCCAATGCTTTTACGGATGATATCAAACGCAGTCTAGATGCAGGAATGAATGAGCATTTGATAAAACCGTTGCAGGAGAAGAATATTGTGAAGGCATTGATGAAATATTTGAAATGATACAAGATCAACATAAATATTCAAAATATCTCGGAGGAATGAAATGGGACATTTTTATTTTGTGAGACACGGTCAAACCGTGTGGAATGTGGAAAATAAGATATGCGGAGCAACGGACAGTCCATTGACAGAGCATGGTAGGGAGCAGGCTGCCGAGACCGGCAGGAATATCTTAGAAAGCGGTATTCAAGCAGATGAGATTCTATACTCGCCGCTCAGCCGTGCTGCCGATACAGCAAAAATTATTTCAGAAATGACGGGGATTCCCTGCAGGGAAGAAATGCGGCTGAAAGAGCAGAATTTTGGGAAATGGGAGTCCACACCGAGAGATGGCGGAGATTTTAAGAAGGCCAAAGAATCCTTTGCATGCCGCTACGATGGCGGTGAATCCATGCTGCAGCTTGCGCAGCGGATCTACAATCTGTTGGATGAAATAAAAGGAGAGGCTGATAAAAAGACCTATATTCTGGTGGCACATAACGGTATTGCACGCATGGTGCAGTCCTATTTTCAGGATATGACAAATGAAGAGTTTGTAACGTTCGGAGTAAAGAACTGCCAGGTTGTGCGGTATGATTTCTGAGCCTTTCTGGCATCAGTAAAAAACATAAAAAAGAGGACGGCATCCAAAAAATGGGTGTCGTCCTTGTTTTATAATGGGTTTATCAACAGCTCGTATCCCACACCACTCGTTTTATGGGTGGAGGCGCTTAATCATCCTCTTTACCAGAAATGCGAAAATACAGTCCGATCGCCAAGAGTAGAGACAATACATCCGCCACGGGCTGCGCCCAGATCAGCCCTGTTTCATGGAAGAGCGCGCCGAGGATGAACATAGCCGGAATGTAAATAAGTCCCTGGCGGGAAATATTGACGATCAGTGACTCTGTAGCGGCACCATAGGCTTGCAGCGCATTGATCAGCACATAGAATATGCCAAACAGGAAGCTGGTGCAAAGCAGGATGTGCGCAAAGGAAACGCCGTAGTCATACGCCGCAGCATCCGTGAGGAA
This sequence comes from Wujia chipingensis, assembly GCA_963605535.1. GTDB lineage: Bacteria > Bacillota > Clostridia > Lachnospirales > Lachnospiraceae > Anthropogastromicrobium > Anthropogastromicrobium chipingensis_A. The sequence continues at coordinate 903 of CAVCXB010000209.1, read as the reverse complement.
CACGCTGACAATTTGTCCGGTGAAAAGGTAGCAGAGCAAAGTCAGCACGGTACTGAGGGAAAAGGCAAATATCAGCGAGAATTTGAGGGCGCTTCTGTAACGCTCCCGGTTCTTCGCACCGACGCAGTAGCCAAGCAGCGGTTGAACGCCCTGTCCCAGTCCGATGCAGACCATGCCGGTCATCATGGTGATCTTCATGGCAACGCCCACACCGGCTACTGCCATATCGCCGTACTTTGCCATCTGACTGTTCATGAGGATACTGGAAAGGCTCATCAGAAGATTCCCCAAAGCGGCGGGAATGCCGATTGCCAGAACGTCGGACGCAGCCTTTTCTTTTACCGGGAAATCCTTGAGACGGATGCTTAAGGAGGACGAGCCTTTCAGGAAGTAGACAATGTAGTATCCCGCACCCACCACATTTCCGATGACGGTCGCAATGGCTGCACCGGCAATGTTCCAGCCAAACACGAGGATCATAATCGGGTCAAGAATCACATTTAAGAGATTTCCTAAAAGCTGACCCATCATCGCCTTGCCGGACTGGCCCTCAGCACGGATGACATTGGAGTAGCAGTTGGCAATCAGAACAAAAGGCCCGGAGCAGCTCACAATCATCAGATAGGTTTTTGCATAGTCCCAGGTTTCCGCGCTTGCGCCGATCAGGGCAAGAATCTGATCCATGAAGATTAGAAACAATGCGGACATGAGGATGCCCACACCTACACAGCACCACATACAGAATGAGCAGACTTTCTTCGCATATTCCTTCCGCCCCTCGCCCAGGGCACGGGAGATCACCGATGTGCCGCCGATGCCGAATATTGTTCCCACAGACATGAAGAGCAGGAAAACCGGCGTGGCAAGGGATACTGCCGCCACTTGCAGATCGTCATGAGTTTG
>CAVCXB010000208.1:0-4203 GCA_963605535.1 Wujia chipingensis | reverse complement strand
AACTTTAATCGTTCCCTTTTGTTGACTTCCGACGGCTCGCTGCAAAAAAAGCTGTCAAGAAAAATGATACAACATCACTCACGGAAAAGGCAAGAGGAAGCGCAAATAAGCAAAAGTCCCATGTCTATTTTGTATATAGACATGGGACTTATTTTTTACCGAATGATTGAGAACTGGGAGAACTATATGGAAGAGTTATTCCATGCTGTCGCATCAGGTGCGGCCTTGCGCTGCTGCATCAGCACGATGGAAACCATCACAACGACGATTCCCAGGTAGTGCAGGACGGTCAGCTTTTCGCCAAGTACCAGCACACCAAGGATGGCTGCCGTTACTGTCTCCATCGAAGCGATAACTGGAACCTTGCTGCTCTCCTGTATTTGCTGCACGCCCTGATAATAAAAGAGGTAGCCGATCGCTGTGGGGATCAGCGCATAGAGAAATCCCAGCCCCACAATGGGAAGGGTAAGTGTGATCGGCATCTCCCACGGCCGCATGAACACCGCCAGAAACAGAGCCGCGAAAAGATAGCTATAGGTGCTGATGACAAACGGGTCGCTGTCTTCTCCGGCGAGTTTTCCGAAGATAGGAGTCAGGGCATAGCAGAGCCCGGACGCCACGCCGAAGAGGATGCCCGAAACGGACAGCGAAGCAGCCGTAAATTGTCCGCCAGTGGCTGCTAGTACACATCCGATCACATTGATCAGGAGAGCAATGCACTTATGAGAAGTGAGCCGTTCATGGAAGAAAATTGCGGAGAGGACCGCGGTGAAAACGGGAGCAACATTCAGCAATACCGCGCTGACCGTTACGCCGATCCGCACCACGGCCCAGCTGTAAAAAACGTTGTAAACGCCGTGGCAGACCAGCCCCAGCATTGCACTGAAAAAGAGAACTCTTCCACTGACACGAAAAGCCGAAATGCCGGAGCGGATCACCGTGACGATCAGCAGGATCACAAAGGCAAAGGCCATGCGCAAAAAGCTGATGGCTACGGCAGATGCACCGGCGTCGGACATCAGCCGGATAAACAGCCCGATGCTTCCCCACAGACATCCGGCAATGAAGATCAGAACCGCGCCGCGCTCAAAAGTCGTGTTTTTCCGCTTCAAAAGACCCGATCTCCATTTTCCACCGGCTCCATCGGAGTGAGCAGTACCACGCCCTGTTTGGAATCCGTTCCCAGAATGCGTACTTCACTTTTGACGCTGCCGATGTGCATGGGTTCCAGATTGACGCAGCAGATGAGCTGCTTTCCCAGCAGGTCCTCCGGCTGATAGAGCTCCGTCAGCTGCGCGGAGGAGGTTTTCTCGCCCAGCTCCGGGCCGAAGTCCAGCGTGACCTTATAGGCAGGCTTGCGGGCCTTTTTGTTGATGGAGACGGATGTGACCGTTCCTGCGCAGATCTGTACCTTGTCAAAATCTTCGATAGTTATCATGGTTTATACACCTCATCTTTCAGGGTAAAGTGTAACGCAGGCATTGCATTTTGCAAAGACAGAATGTATGATTGGGATATAAGGAAACCTTATTTATCTTGGAGAATACTATGGACGATTATAAAATTCGCGCTCTGCTGGCGGCAATCCACACGGGGAGCTTTCGCAAGGCCGCTTTGGAACTGAACTGCACGCAATCCGCTGTAACGCAGGCGATGAACAGCCTTGAGAATGAACTCGGCTGCAAGGTGCTGCTGCGAAACCACAACGGCATCCGTTTGACACCCGCCGGAGAAGAGCTTTTGCCGTTTCTGATGGAAGCGGACGCTTCCCTGACGCGGCTCTCCGAACGGGCGCGGCAGGTGGCGGGAGGCGCATCCGCACCGCTGCGGATCGGGGTGTTTTCCAGCATTTCCAACACATGGCTCCCGAAGGTGCTGCAGGAGTACCACGCGCTCTATCCGGAAGTTACCTTCGACATTCAAGTCGGTACAAGCACATTGACGGATTGGCTGCTCAAGGGTGCGGTCGATCTGGCTTTGGGCGATCCCGTGCGCTGCCGGGGCTTTCGTTGGCTTCCTCTGATGGATGATCCTTACTTCGCGGTTCTCCCGGAGTCCTTGACACCGGAGGGGAACAGCATTTCGCAGGAAGAACTTGCCATCTACCCGTTTGTGATGGCACCTATGAACGCGCTGGACAGCTACCTGTCCGTATGCCCGGCAAATCAGCTCCGGGTAAACTGCGACGATGATTCCACACTGCTGTCTATGGTAGCACAGGGGATTGGCGTGACGGCCATGCCACGGCTATGTCTGCAAAGATTGCCGGAGAACGTCCGTATTCTGGAGCTGACGCCGCCGACAAAACGCGTGCTGGGCGTGGCACTGCCCAATTCACCCTCCAAAGAAGCTGTCCGCTTCGCCCGCTATCTCTGCCGGAAGTTTTCTGATCAAAATACATAACAGATCATCGACACATACGAAAACCATTGAAATAACAGTCTTTTTCGAGGCTTCTTAGGATATTGCCCTTGTTCTTGATGTACTCAACCCAATTGCCTCAGCAATATCTTTCGTCTTTGACAGACTATTCTTTTGCAAGAAATCACTTATTGCTTTGTAATTTTCTTCGCTTGTTTTTTCTCAAATTTAAGTGACAATCTTGTCCGATCAGGATTATAAGATTCTTCTACAGTCAGCATTTACCAGGCAGTTAACCAAAGCTTCCAGAATCGCTTTATGCAGCGGCGTATCCTCCACTTACTTAATTATATATTTTGTCCCTCTGCCTTTTCCTTCAACTGCAACCACACCTTTTTCTGTCATAGTTTTCAGTAACTGTGTTGTTTTTGATTTGCCAAATGGAACATATGGTGCGATTTCACTTATTGGTTTCAGCATCCTCTTGCTTAAAAATTTGTAAATTACTTTTTCATCTTCGCTTAAATTAACATTTGTTTCAAATACCGGCAACATAATTTTTATAGTATTTTCTGACACTTCAAATTCTGGTTTGATCAAGCTCTCTGCATACAGTTGCTTTATTCGTGTAATTCCTGTTCCAAATATTTCTACAAATCCCAGTCTGTAAAATACATTTGCAAGATTTCTATTTCTTAAAACAGAAAATTTATCTGATAAATATTCTTCTGCTGTTATTCCGGCTGGCAATCCACCAGGAGATACTATTTCTATTCTATCATCAAACATAGAAACTCTGATGTGCGAATTAACATCCCACACTCTATGAATCAAAGCATTGGCAATCGCCTCTCTGAACGCTACTTCCGGTATCTTCTCAATCGTTTTTCTGTCAGCCCCCTGTATTACTTCATATTGGTAATAGTCTCGAAATACGGCAAGTGACTTTTCATATTCATCTAAAACTGACGTATTTTCAAGGGGCACTCTTTTTTGAATAATACTGATATCTTCACCGAACTTAACAATATCAATTCCCGAAAAATGATTTTTATCTGCTAAAAGCCCCGCTGCATTATTAAAGCCATTTTCATTATCATATAGATTCAACGTCTTTAAAGTATCCAGGTTGAAAGTTTCAATCTGAATATTTTCTTTCAGCTTACGATGCAAAATTGCAAAAGATAATTCCTGATCTTTACAGGCTAGCTCTTCAAAGCTAATATTTTTCCCATCTAATACAAGCCTTGAAAATTCCAGTGTATCTACCTCTATCGTTGCTGTATCATTTCGTTTGTATGCTTTTGATTTATATAAATATGGCTTTTGCAGGCCACTTTTTATAGTAAGTTTTATCGTCCGGTCATTATTCTGTGTTTCAAGTGTATAATTTGGTTGAGGTGATATACTGTCATTGATTTTATTTTCGATATCCAGGCAAGCCTGCTTTACATCCGGCAATCCTTTCATGTTTCCATCATCATCAACACCGAAAAGAATTATTGTATGCATAAACGCGCAAAAAATCAATCGCAAAAATTTACGATTGATTTTTTCATTGTTGTATAGCCTCTTTAATTATCTAAAATCCGCTCCAGATTACTTATTATATATTCCTGCGCTTTCTTTCCGTAATACGTCGCTATGTATCCTGCTCCAGTTTCTCTCATTTTTTGTTTTGTGTATATGCCGAGTTCTTTTCCTTGCTCCGTCGGTACTTTAAATTTTTTTCCAAATTCCTCAAAGGTCTTCTCTTCAAGGTATCCCTTGTCAAGCATCCACAGGGTTATTATCTTATAACTAAGTTTCTGATATTTTTTTGTATCAATCAAATTATTAACC
>CAVCXB010000207.1:0-4271 GCA_963605535.1 Wujia chipingensis | reverse complement strand
AGGAACTACCACTATCTTCTTACGGCATGACTGTAAGATGGATTGTCCAGAGAGGGTCTGCCTGTGCTATGCATATTGTATAGCGCGGACTGCTTTTCAAAGGGGCGGAAATTGAATGTCCGGCATTCAAGGGAAACTTTGGATGCTCGACCATTCAATGACCGAGTAGTTCACAATTAAACAAGTGTCGAAGACCCGGATGCCTCGTGAACCGTCTAAGTTTTTTTCTTTCTGCGATTTGCACTTGTCACATTTTTGTCCGTATGCTAAAATCATGATGAAAATAGGAGAAAATGGAAAGGAAAGAAAAATGAGACTTATTATTGTTCGTCATGGTGATCCAAATTATGAAATTGATTCTCTGACCGAAAAGGGATGGCGGGAGGCCGAACTTTTGTCTGTTCGCATGGAAAAGCTATTGGGGGCGGATAAGGAGCATACGTATCTTTATACCTCACCGCTTGGCCGAGCAAAGGCAACCGCATCGCTGACATTAAAGAAGCTTGACATGACTGCAAAGGAATATCCGTGGCTTCGCGAGTTTGAGGCCCCTACCATTGATGAGGATACTGGCGTGTATAAGGTGTGTTGGGATCTACTTCCAACGCGCTGGACGGCAGAACCGGCTTATTACGACAAAGATCGGTGGATGAATACGCCGTTTATGAAAAAGGCAAAAGCAGACGAGCAGGCAGACTGGGTGTTTGAAGGACTCGATGAGCTGTTAAAGACACATGGCTATGTACGAGAAAATGGATATTATCGCGCAGAGCGTGCAAACAGAGATACAATTGTGTTGTTTTGCCACTTTGGTGTAGAGTGTGTATTGCTTGGCCATCTGCTTGGTATTTCACCGGTTGTTCTCTGGCATGGAACGGCGGCAGCACCGTCTTCTGTCACCACGCTGTATACCGAGGAACGAAGAGAAGGTATTGCAAGTTTTCGTATGCAGTCTTTCGGTGATCTGTCTCATCTGTACGCAGGAGACGAACCGGCATCCTTTGCCGCACGTTTCTGTGAAATCTATAATAATATGGAAGAAAGACATGACTGATGCAGTGTGATCAAACTTTAATCCAAAAGGAATCAAAGTTTTTAAGCCGAGGGCAAAATCTGCCCCCGGCTTTTTGCCGTTAGTCATCCACTATTTCGAATTCTTATCTATGGTTTCGTTCGAATTGCTCCATTTGCTTTTTTATGAGATAGTTCCAGTTACGGTTAGGACACTCGTACCAGGTGCGACGATCCATTCTCCTGTGTCCGGATCCCTTGTATAAGTGGCAGCAGGAACGGTGATCTGTCCGGCAACGGTTGCAAATTCACCTGTTTCTTCATTATACGTGTAATTGGTAGATTCTGACCAAGGTGTTCCATTGAAAGTTACGGTAATGGCACTTAAAGCCGGATCAAAGGTATCGGTTACGATAACATTGTCATCTACGGTGGCTGGAGTTCCAGCTGTATTCTGGATTGTAAATGTGTAGGTTAACTGGCCATTTTCGGCAATGACAGTTGGATTCATTGATTTTGCAATTGACAGTCGTGGGGTATTCTCCGGTCGGATCGTTTCCGAATCGGATGCCTCGATGGCAAGTTCACCTGCGGTTACGGTTACGGTATTTGTGATAGAGTCGTCAGCAGAAAGTGGTGCAAAGCGGTTAATCGAAGTCTCATAGGCAATGACAGCAAGTCCACCTGCCGGAACACGAAGACCGGTAACGGAAAGCGGCGGTTCTACTGTGATGGTTGGAACAGCCTGCAGGGTGCCGTTGATAAAATAGCGAAGGCTGTCTTCTGTGTAGCGAAGCGGAGTCAGTTGCCCTTCGCCATACGTGTAGGAGCCAAGATCATCTGTGAAGATCAGATCATTCAGATCGGAAGTTCCCGTATTTCGAATATGAACGATAAAAGATACGGTGTCGTCCACTGTATAGAAAGGACGAATTGCCGTTTTGGTAACGGAGAGAACATTGACGAGTTCACCGACGGTAATATTGGAAGTTGTGCTGTTCCCATTGTAGGTCAAAGTCGCTTGATTATAAAAAGACGCCATAGAAACCTCCTGAAATTTCCTAAAATCGACTAGACAGAGATGCTGTCGAAGCTTTCTGTCTGATATAAAATATGCATATTGAAAGGGCTGAGACACATTCAAATAAAAAATTAAAGTGATTTTGAAAAAAGTTTTAGCTTGACATATGGAAGATATCTCTATATAATTACCAATGGTAACTAAAATAATTACCATTGGTAATTATATAGAGGCTGCTTATAAGGTTGCCGAAAAAAGAAAGGAAGAGGCATGGATTCTGAAAAAATAAAACGAATGCTGGATGCCTGTTATCTGGCAAAACGGGCAAGGGAGTTGCTCCCAAAGCTTCCAGAGGGTGTTAGCCCTGCGTACATTCAGTATCTGGATCAGATTCATATCCTACAGGAGAAAAAAGAACATATAAAGGTATCGGATATCAGTGATGTGCTAAATCTTCCAAGACCAGGTGTCACAAGGACGGTGAAAGCCATGGAAGAGAAAGGCTATCTCAAAAAAATTTCCTCAGATGAGGATGGGAGAGTCACATACATTGCAGTCACTGAAAAGGGAAAAGCACTGTGGGACAAGTACGATCGGGATTATTACAGTCGATTGGCTCCTTATCTTGAAACCATTTCGGACGAGGAGGCAGACTGTATGATACACACAATTGAGAAATTTTATCAGGTTATGAGCGAAAGGAGAGTCGACATTGAGTAAAGAAAAATCAAGCAAAGAAAAATCAAATGAAAGAAAAGCAAACGAAGCAACCTCTGTAGCGGTAAGCGACAAAGCGGATTTTACGCAAGGCAGCATATTGGGGAAATTAATTCCGTTTATGATACCGATTCTTGGTGCACTGGTGCTGCAGGCGGCATATGGTGCAGTCGATTTGCTTGTTGTGGGACGATTTGGAACGACATCAGGTCTGTCCGCCGTATCTACGGGCAGTCAGGTGTTGAATCTGGTCACTTTTGTGATTACACAGTTTACAATGGGAATTACCGTTTTGATCGCCAGATATATTGGTGAAAAACGGCCACAGTCAATCGGTGCATTGATTGGTGGTTCTGTCGTTGTATTTGCGGCAATGGCAGCTGTGCTATTTGTAGTAATGATTGCGTTTTCACAACCGATTGCAGTGCTGATGCAGACACCAGAGGAAGCAGTAAGTTTGACTTCTATTTATGTTCGTATCTGTGGAGGCGGCATTTTCTTTATCGTTGCGTATAACGTTCTATCTGCTATTTTCAGAGGACTAGGAGATAGCAAGTCTCCGTTGATCTTTGTTGCGATTGCCTGTGTGATCAACATTGCAGGTGATTTGATTCTGGTAGCAGGACTTCACATGGATGCTGCAGGTGCAGCGATTGCTACAGTAGTGGCACAGGCAGTCAGCGTCGTGTTTGCCCTTGCTATGCTTATGAAAAAGAATCTTCCGTTCAAGATTACAAAGGCAGATTTTCGAATTAACAGCCACTGTAAGCGTGCACTTAAGATTGGTATTCCACTCGCACTTCAAGAGTGTCTGACACAGATTTCATTCCTTGCGCTGTGTGCATTTGTTAACCGTTTGGGTCTGGAGGCATCGTCTGGCTACGGCGTTGCCTGCAAGGTCGTAAACTTTGCTATGCTGATTCCAAGTTCTCTGATGCAGTCTATGGCATCCTTCGTCTCCCAAAATGTTGGAGCTGGAAACGAAAAACGAGCAAAGAAAGCGATGGCTACGGGCATCAGTGTTGGTGTTATCATTGGTGTGGTTGTTTTCGTCTTCGTGTTCTTTAAGGGCGATTTTTTGACTGGAATCTTTACAACGGATGCTGGTGTTGTTCAGAAGGGGTATGATTATCTGAGAGGCTTTGCTTTAGAGACCATTGTCACCGCAGTATTGTTTAGTATGGTCGGATATTTCAATGGACATGATAAGACCGTATGGGTAATGGTGCAGGGATTGATTCAGACACTGCTCGTTCGTCTTCCACTTGCTTACTATATGAGTATTCAGCCAAATGCCAGTCTTACAAGCATTGGCTTAGCGGCACCAGTGGCAACCATTTTTGGAATTATCTTGAATGTCGGATTTTTTATTTGGATGAATAAAAAAGAATCATTGAAAGACACTCATTAAAAAAGAATCATTGAAAGACACTCATTAAAAGACAATTATTAAGAGAGAATCATTAAATTTTGTTTTGAAAAGGTTACTGCTTACACAATATCCATTCGTATAGCAGTAACC
>CAVCXB010000206.1:0-4317 GCA_963605535.1 Wujia chipingensis | reverse complement strand
AACAATTCGGCACAAGCTATGATACCCTTATTAAACAGGCGCGGACAGAAAATCCCATTCAAGAGTGCCCAGAGAAAAAAAGAGGCAGAAAGAAAAAGGGGAAGACTTTGGCATTGGTTGAACGTCTAGCAAAGTACAAGGCCTCAATCTGCCTTTTTCTAGAAGATTTCAAGGTACCATTTAATAATAATCAGGCAGAACGAGATCTGCGAATGATTAAAGTAAAGACAAAAGTATCCGGATGCTTCCGAACAGAGGACGGTGCCAGAGCATATTTAAAAATCATGTCTTATGTTGGTACTGCGCGGAAGCAAGGATATTCAGCTTATGAAGCCATCAAAAATGCACTCTTAGGTAATCCTGAGTTTATCTTTGATTAAGGGGTTCTGAATAGTTACAAATAATCTAAAATTTTTATAAACAAATGTTCGTAGTTGGCAATGAATAAGGCTATGTTCACGACCTACAGGGAACCTCAAATTGAGAGGTTCCACGGTTTTCGTCTGACGATAGGTACTAACATTAGGAGGAAATTGATATGGATGAAGTTGTAGAAAAATTCGGTATATATGATTTAATGGGTATTTGGGGGCCTGGGGCAATTACCGTAACATATTTTTATTTTACAATGAACAGCAATATTATTATGATTTTCAGGTCTCTTAATATTATTTTGCCTAATATTTCGGAGCAATATAAGCTAATTATTTTATATACTGCGGTAGCCTACGTAACAGGGATTATTCTTCATGAGACTGGCAGATTAATTACTGAACATCTTAAATGTTTTAGAACACAAAAAATTAAAAAACTTGCGTATAATGGAGAAATATCTAGGGGTATAGGATACAGAATAAAAAATCAATATAAGAAAATTATAGAAGAAACAATCCATGATGAAATAGAATATCGAGAAATGAAATTTGATGAAGCGATTTCTTATTTAAAGTATGTTAGCCAGACGGGAACAACGCAAATTGATAAATACCATTCAATATATGCTCTTGCGAGAAGCTTATCAATTTGTTTTATGAGCCATGCTGCTATATATTCAATTGGTACAATAATAGCAAATAATGCTGGTAAAATAACATGTATAGTGGTTATATTTGATTTGATTATGCTTTTTCTGTTTTGGGAACGATCATATAGATATTTTTGTATGTGGGTTAGAAATGTGTTTATTCAATATTATTTAGTGAAATTAAAATGCGATGCGTGCTAGGAACCGTTAACGGGAAGTAAACGCCATTAACCATCTGGTGCTGGAAATGTCAATATAAAAATGGTTCTTCCGCATTGACTAGCGAAATGACGGTCGAGTAGACGTACCTTTCACAAGGTACGCCCCTCACGGAACCAGACGTGCGGCTTTCCCGCATCCGGCTCTTTACGAAACGTATTGTTCAACTGCTATCATTCGTATACACTGACATACACTTTGGGTCTAATTAGCGGATAGTTCATGTCAATCATTCTCAGAAACTCTTCCCAGTTACAGCTTTCTTTCTGACCTCTCCGATTTAGCCAGAAATATAGGCTTCTTAGCATGTTATATTGAAATGCCGTATTGCTCTCTGTGTTGTCAGTGATTCCATAGCCCTGTGTGTTACAATAGTTGACAGTGAAAGATAGAAGTTTTTGTGGTAGAATAGAGCTACCACGGAAAGGAACTTTCACCATGAATTACAGTAAAAAATTAAAGGATGCACTTCTCAGAAGAATGCTTCCGCCTAACAATGAATCCATCACAAAAATATCAAAGGAGGAAGGCATCTCTGAGCAGACCTTACGAAATTGGCGCGACAAGGCCAGAAGAGACGGCTATGCAGCACCGGGAACCGATGCCCTTGCAGACGATTGGAGTACGCAAGACAAATTCCTTGTTGTTGTGGAAACTGCAAGTATGAATGAAACAGAGCTTGCAGAGTACGCCCGCAAAAAAGGACTTTATGTTGAGCAGATCAAATCTTGGAAAGATGCCTGTCTGAATGCCAACGGAGGTGTTGCCAAAGAAGCAGCCCGTCTCAACCGCGAACTAAAGAATTCCGAAAAAGAACGCAAAAAGCTAGAGAAAGAACTACAACGGAAAGAAAAGGCACTTGCAGAAGCCGCAGCATTACTTGTTTTGTCAAAAAAAGCAAATGCGATCTGGGGGGAGCCAGAGGGCGAATGATTAGCGCCGCAGATCGCGAAAAAGCAGTAGAGCTGATCGATGAGGCAGTATCAAAAGGTACATCCTGTAAAAAGGCATGTGAACGACTGGGGCTGACAGAGCGAACTTATTATCGTTGGAAACACCGAAAAATCAAAACAGACTCTTATGAAGATGATCGACCGAATGCGGATCATTCAAATCCAAGAAACAAGCTTCCAGATGAAGCAAGGCATCAAATCATTGAGATCTGTAACCAGCCTGAGTAAGCAAGCAAAGCACCATGTGAGATTGTTCCAGCGCTTGCAGATAAGGGAACCTACATCGCTTCCGAATCAACCTTCTATCGTGTTCTGCGGGAAGAAAAAATGCAGAATCATCGTGGACGAAGTGAAGCTCCAAAATTCAAGAAACCGACTACTTATAGCGCAACAGCCCCAAATCAGGTGTACATGTGGGATATCACTTATCTGAATGGTTCACATAAGGGGATGTTTTATTACCTGTACCTTTTTTACGATCTTTATGACCGGAGCATAGTCGGCTGGGAAGTCTACGAAGAAGAAAGTGCAGAACATGCCAGCGAACTAATCCGACAGATTTGCCTAAAACAGGGACGTCTGACAACACAGCCGTTGGTGCTGCACTCAGACAATGGATCGCCGATGAAAGGTGCTACTATGTTAGCCACCTTATATCAACTTGGAATCACACCATCGAATAGTCGACCACGTGTAAGCAACGACAATCCTTATGCAGAGAGTCTATTCAAAACACTAAAATATCGACCAGAATATCAACCGAAAGGGTTTGCAACGCTGCAAGAAGCACGCGAATAGGTAAGTCTGTTTGTCCAGTGGTACAACTATGAGCATCACCACAGTGGGCTAAAATTTCTTACTCTGGATCAACGAAGAAGCGGTAAATCGCAAGAAATCCTCGAAAAGCGGCATCAAGTTTATGAAGCTGCAAAAGAGAAATACCCGGAACGTTGGAATGGTCGTGCAACACGCGACTGGAGTTTGCCGGACACAGTGTATTTAAATCCAGAAACAGAAGCTGATCGGATATCGTCGGTAGGCTTTTGAGACAGAAGTCTCACACATGTTCATTTATTCTGATTGATCATCTCACACTCTGGGTCTGATGGAAATGTCAATGGATGCTTGCATCAGCGAAGCTGCTTGCCATTGATAATTCCATCAGGTGCAGAGTAGGATGGGACAACCTGAGTGAATAAAAAATTTCAACTTTTGCTGACAACTACCTTGACAATTACCGCTTTCGCTGAATACGTTAAAAAAGCGGATGAAAGTTACGTTTGACCTGCCAAAGACTTTTGAAGAATACTTCGATGGTACTTGGTCGTTTGGAAGTGGTAAGATTGTCTCTATGAATGGAAACTGGTATTTTCATATTCCGATGACAAAGAGTGTATCTGAAGAATTTTCTATGGATCATGTAAAACATGTAGTGGGAATGGACAGAGGAATTCGTTTCTTGGTTACTTCCTATGATGAAAAGGAAAAAGTAACCTTTGTAAGCAGAAAAGAGATTCAAGAAAAGCGAGATCACTTTCAGAAAGTATGTTTGGAGCTACAGTCAAAGGGCACGAAATCAGCAAAACGTGCATTAAAACGTATCTCAGGACGAGAGAACCGTTGGATGTCGGATGTAAATCATCGGCTATCAAAGACACTCGTTACGAAATACAAAGCTGGAACGCTGTTTGTACTGGAAGATCTGAAAGGAGTCAGCTTCAGCGATGACCTTCTCGGAAAGCGCAGCGCAAAAGACAGACGGGAATTGAGAACCTGGACATTTTACCAGTTTGAACAGGATTTGATATACAAGGCACAAGCAACCGGATCGCAAGTCTTGAAGGTGAAACCGGATTATACATCTCAGAGATGTCCGAAATGTGGACGAATTCAGAAAGGAAATCGCCATCATGACATTCATGAGTATATTTGTGATTGCTGTGGATATCGTTCGAATGATGATCGTGTAGGAGCGATGAATATCCAGTTACTTGGAACCATGTATGTGTCTGGTGACAGCAACCCGCGATTTTGAGTAAGAAAAGTGAACTAAACATGTTTCTGTCGGATATATTCTGGCAGAAGAAAAAAACGGGCGTTGTCAATCGCCCGGTGATGTAT
>CAVCXB010000205.1:0-4357 GCA_963605535.1 Wujia chipingensis | reverse complement strand
TACCGGTCCGGGAACTGTAGCACTCTATTTCTGGGGAAAAGAGCGCGTGGACTGACACGATTTCGTAAAAGAATTGTAATATTTTTTGGATAATTGAAACATTGAAATTTGCGCGGTCATATGATATGATACGAAAGGTTGAAAGTGCAGCCTAAGAAGATTTTTCTGGGCTGCATTATAAAAGTTAGCATTCACGGGATGCTTATTTAAGTTCCGTGTATTGTAACATAAAAACGCCGTAAAAAGCGGCAGAACGGAGAAGCCTATGATTTGCCCGAAATGTGGTGCGAGACTGGCAGAGGGAAGTACTGTTTGTCCGATTTGTGGAACAAAGATACGTCCTTCAAAAGTCAAGGCACAAGACGATTATGAAGAGCAGCCGGACGATTACGGCTACGATTCGGATCCAGATGATTATGAAGAGCAGCCGGACGATTACGGCTACGATTCGGATTCAGATGATTATGAAGAAAATCTGAATGATGATGACTATGAAGACGATTATGAGGATGATGACTACGACGGCGCTGACGATTATGAGCCAGCTAGCCCAAAGACAAATCGCATTCTTGTTGCCATCATTGTTACAGTAATTGCATTGATTGCTGTGATGATCGTAATGATTGTTCTTCTTTTCAGCAGTGGAAAAAAGAGCAACAAGCAGGTTCCGTATACGGTTGATAAAACCGATAATGCGGAGACAAAGAAAGAAACTCAGGCACAAACTGAGACGGAAACAGAAGTAGTTGAGATCAAGGATAACAGGGTTACTTCTGGAAGAAATGTGTATGAGCTTGAGAACAATGAGCTTAAGCTTGTCGAGTACAACGACCAGGGACAGGTTGTTCGTGTCTCGGCAGAGATCGGTGGTTATCCGGTTACTTCCATCGGCTCGAATGCATTCAAGAACAATACTGCAGTTCAGTATTTGAAACTGCCAGAAGGCATGAAGGAACTGGATGATTCAGCATTAGCCGATATTGAGTCCTTGAAAGAGGTTGTAATTCCGGAATCCGTTGAGAAGATTGGAAATACAGCATTTTCAAAGGTACAGAAGGCAATTTGTGTAAAGGGAAGCTTTGCATGGAACTATATGAAGTATATAGCAGATGAAGTTGTCGAGGGAACATCGCTTTCACTTGACAGCAATTCGTCCACACCATCTAGCTCAGCACAGCAGACGCAGGCAACACAGGCACAGACGCAGGCAACACAGGCGCAGACACAGGCTACACAGGCACAGCCATCAAGTGATGCACAGCCATCAAGTGATGCACAGCCGTCAAGTGATGCACAGCCGTCAAGTGATGCACAGCCGTCAAGTGATGCACAGCCATCAAGTGATGCACAGCCGTCAAGTGATGCACAGCCATCAAGTGATGCACAGCCATCAAGTGATGCACAGCCATCGAGTGATGCAGAACCGTCCACGGAAGTGCAGCCAACTGAGCGAAATGCAGAAAATATTCTTGCAAAGCTTGCAGCAGATTCCGGCGGAGCAGTCGTTGACAATAGTTATTTATTCTATGACTTTAATGGGAATGGCATTCCTGAAGCATTCGCTCTTGTTGATGTGGGTGGACGCAAGGAGATCTGGTACAATGCTGAGGATTCTACATCTGGCGCAACTGAAATCTTCCCGATCACGGACGTAGCATCTTGCAGCGTTAATGCGATTGCAAATGGTGCGACACAGTTTGTTTTAAGTGTAACGACTTCTACAGGAGAATCTTACTCTTGTATTTATGGTGCCGATGGTACAAATGGCTACATGGTAGCAGATCTGCTTCCAGGTGTATTTGTATCCGATGGTATCAGCTTACAGTTAGACAACGGAATGAATGGAGTTGCTTATCTGCTTGCTTCCGATGGCGGTTATAGCGAATATACCGCACAGGAGATTTCACAGAGTCAGTTCGATGCAATGCCAGGCGCACAGGATATCTGGTCACAGGTAAGTGCATTGATCGGAACGGAACCGGACGATCTTCACTTCTGGAATCGTTCTACAGCAGTCGGCAATTTGATTCAGATCGCATTTACCGATGCAGCAGGTACACCAAGCTATATTAATGTATCTTGGACGCAGGATGGAATGCAGTTTGAGAATGGCTCCATGGATGTTAAGAATGGTGTTGTAAAATCTTCCTACACTGGATTGAATCAGCTGCCACCACAGGAGATTCCGCAGGTAGAGACCGAGCCAAACGATCCAGCAACTGAGGTTTCCTTCAGCGATGGCACTGCAGTTACACTTTCCTCTGAGGGAACAAACTATACGGCCGATCTGAATGGAGACGGTGCAGCTGACTTCTTCAAGTATCGCACCGAGGTAGCAGAAGATGGCACAACAACCAGCCTAATTGTCAACATGAATGGCACAGACTATACCGTTGGCGGAGGAAGCAGTGCCGTATATAAGGTAGAAGTGTGTGATTTGAATACATCCGATAACCAGTTGAATCTTGTTGTTGTCGGAACAGGTGCAGACAACTCTGTCACCAGTTTCCGTGTATTCAACGGAACCGATCTTTCCACACCGCTCATGCAGGATGGAACCTTTACGGTTCTTAACGGATATGGAAATGCATCTCGATTGTATAATACGTCTCATGTATTGACACCGTCATCTGCAAATGGAACCTTTGACGAAAATGGTGGCTTCACGTTAGCAGTAACTAGTCCGATTACCATCGACAGCCTTGGACGTTATGTCTGCAAGATTCCATACGAATTAAAGGGTGGCGCAGTCTCAGAAGATGCATACAGTGAGACAACCGGCAATTATGAGTATGATCTTGTTGATCTGACTTCTCAGGAGCAGTTCAACTATATCTTAGCAGCAGATACCAATCTGCTCAGCTCTGCAGCAGCTGAGGCACCAGCCGCAGCCGTGCTTGGAGCAGGTACACAGGTATTCCCAAGAAAATTGATTCTTTCCGCAAACGAGCCTGGTGCATTCTACTTATATGTAGAAGATGCAGCAGGAAATGCAGGATACCTTCCACTGGGCGCAGGACAGACTCTGTTCCAGGAAGTACCGCAATAATTAAATAAAAGCACAATAAAAAACTGGCCTCCCGCGAGAGACCAGTTTTTTTTACTACAAATCATATGAAAGTAGATGATTGGAATGTGTTCCTTCTATATATAATAGGAAGAGAATAAACCCAGATACTTTAATTCATCGGAGTAATTACATACTCGTCCAACGACCCGAGGAACCACACGGAAGCACCAGACCAGATTCCGTTACCGGAAGGCCAATCTCATCTGAAACTACATGACCGCCAAATTTGCTTACTACTTCAAGGCCAAGCAGGTAAGTCAGAACAGAAGCAGCAAAGCCGGTAGTATAGCTATTAATTAGGAAGAACAGCGGCTTGTCGGAGAGAAGCTGTGCGCACAGAGAAACGAGCGGATGAATCGCATCTTCAATCTTCCAGATTTCGCCCTTTGGTCCACGTCCGTAGGATGGCGGGTCCATGATAATCGCATCGTAGTGATTGCCACGGCGAATCTCACGCTCAACAAACTTCTGACAGTCATCCACGATCCAGCGAATCGGTGCATCGGAAAGCCCTGAGGAAGCTGCATTTTCCTTTGCCCAGGCAACCATACCCTTAGAGGCGTCTACATGTGTAACAGAAGCACCAGCAGCAGCGGCAGCCAGTGTCGCACCACCTGTATAGGCAAACAGATTCAATACCTTGATTGGGCGGTTTGCATTCTTAATCAGACCAGAGAACCAGTCCCAGTTTGCTGCCTGCTCCGGGAAGAGTCCTGTGTGCTTAAAGGAAAATGGCTTTAACTGGAAAGTTAGGTCTCCATAGTGAATGCTCCACTGCTGTGGCAGAGAGAAGAACTCCCACTCGCCGCCTCCCTTGCTGCTTCTGTGATAATGTCCGTTCTTTTTCTTCCAACCCGGATTGGTGTGTGGAGTGTTCCATACAACCTGAGGATCTGGGCGCACCAAAAGGTACTTGCCCCAGCGCTCCAGTTTTTCTCCATTTGAGGTGTCAAGGACTTCGTAGTCCTTCCAGTTATCAGCCAGCCACATAATAATATCCAACCTTTCTTCTATATATAATGTATGTTCTGCAATGATTTCAAAAATGTTACTGTTCCGTATCATACGTGAACGATATCTCTAAACCACACCTATAAGTATAAGAAAGAACAGGCATCCTGTCAATAGAGTGTTGCCTGGAAGGCACTCTATAACCTTCCGGGAAAAAACGTCAAAACCACGTCTCAAAAAAACTTTAAAAAAAATTGAAAAAAGTGCTTGCATTTTCTCCGAAGATAGTGTATAGTATACCTTGCTGTGACATGATAGCAAAGAAGCGCGAGGTTG
>CAVCXB010000204.1:0-4381 GCA_963605535.1 Wujia chipingensis | reverse complement strand
ATTATTCGATCGCCTATGATACGCATAACAAAGAGCCTCTGTTTTATGAAGAGTACGCCCTGCGGGATATTCACGCCATAATAGCGGAAATTTCCGAACAGGATAGTTCCGGCGGGGACATTATCGTCAAGAACGATTTCAAAACCAAACAGACGGCGAACGCCGCCGCTTTCGTTGTCGGTAAACATATAACGCCCCTCGCCGTCTTTCAGCTTGTGGATAGTGCCGAACAGGGTTGCGGTGCTCATGGCGAACTTTGCGCCGCCTGCATATCCGGCAGGCATAAGGGCGATAGCGTCAAGCAGGTTGTCAGCGGTCAGGGCTTTTGTAGAAATGCTGTTTGCTTTCGTCCATGTAATGCCGGACAGGATACCCACTGGCTGCCCGGTGCCTGTGCCGTTTACGATTGCCGCACCGATTGCGTCAGATACTGCGCTGCGCAATTCCTGTGTGATATAGTTTTCAAATGCTGCAATATCCATGCGGCGGGCGGCTGCACTCATGGAAAGCACTTTTACCAGTTCAAGCCCGGAAAAAGTGACGGCGGCGGTCTTTACGTCTGCACGGTCAACGGGTGCGCCCTCAATGTGCCAACTTGCCGCGTTCGTAGGTGTTCCGACAGGAACGGACAGATTAGACGGCACGTTAAACAGACGGATTTCGTTATAAAGCCCGTTGGTGTTCCTTGCCTAACAGACGCTTATAAAATGCGCTGCGGTATTCCGGGGCTGCGTGGGTGTCTGCGGTTGCCTGTGCTGCGTTCATTACTGCGCTTTCAATAGGGTTAAAAGTATCGATATCGAAGCATAGAACAAGGCTCCCCGCGCTGAACTCAATCAGTAGTGAGGAGCCTTGCTCTGTCTTATTTTTCTTAGTAGCTTCTTCCTTATTAATCCCTGACATCTATCTCACAGCCACAACTACCTGGCATCTAACTCGGCAACTCAACTTATCGACATCTATCGTGACAACTCAACTCTCACACTTTTTGAGCTGATTTACCCTTGGATAAGTTACCGAGAAGCGTTTTGTCTGCCCGATACCAAACTTGCCCTATCTCCCGAAAACCGCAGTAATACTGGGCTTTCGCGGCTATTTTTCTTCGACCCTTGACATCAAACAGACCGTCTCCACATGCCCCGAGACACCATTATGGATGTCAACCGTATGCGGAAACATATCTGCAAAACGGCTGTTGTCGGAAACATATCAACCATCTGTCAATATCTCTATTCCTTCATCCAACGCCTTCTTTTTTTTCGTCCAAATCAGAATGTCTTTGGCCGAAAACTATTTGCTGTCAGCACGATAGTAAAATGTATTTCTGCCCGATCCTTCCCGGATTATAACGCCTTCATCGGTAAGTTTCTTCAATGCCGCCAGCGCAGAAGATCTTCCTATGCTCGGACAATGAGCTACAACATCCGCACCCGTGAACTTACCAAGTTTTTCTTCGATATACTTTTTCACTATGTCGTAAGCTGTGCTGCCATTTCCACTTTCACTCATTAATCCAACACGCTCTTCAAATTCTGTATAACACGCCAAAATAGCCTGAAGCATATATCTGATAAACGGTGTCGGATCATTTTCTTCTTCATGCCATCCGACATCTGATTCTTCGAGAGTATCGTAATAACGATCTTTCGTTTTCTCTATCTGCTTTTCAATACTGATGTATTTTCCAACGCTATACCCGTTCTTATATAATAGGAGCAGCGTGAGCAGTCTGCTCATCCTTCCGTTGCCGTCATTAAACGGATGAATGCAAAGGAAATCGCAGATAAATGTAGGAATAAGAATCAGGGAATCTACCTTCTCGTTTGCGATAGCCTGCTCATAGGCATTGCACAGATTCTCCACAGCATCCGGTGTGTCATACGGGGCGATTGGCGTGAACCTGGTTACAACGGTTCTGTCAGGTTTTGTTTCATTGATGTAGTTCTGAACATTCTTAAAATGACCTCCGTATGATAATCCTGCCCTTTTCAGAAGATCCCGATGAAGCTGAAGGATATACGATGGTCGGATTGGAATGTACTCATTACTCTCATGAATCGTATTCAGAACATCCCGGTAACCCATAATCTCATCTTCATCCCGGTTCCTTGGAGTGGTTCTCTCCTCAAAAAGCTGCTTCATACGAGTGCTCGTTGTAACGATTCCTTCAATTTTATTGGATGCCTCTGTGCTCTGTATCTTTGCAATTTCAACCAGACGAGTGAGCTCCACAGGCTTCTGACGGATGAATAAATCCTGTCTTCCTTTACACTCATGGATTCTCGCAACAAGGTTCAGAATATCTGTATCCCAGGCTTTATCGTAGAGCCTGCTGTAATCAAATGATCTCATTAGAACTCCTTTCGTCCAGCGCCTCCTCTTTTCGTCCAATTATACTTGATTTTGGACAAAAAATCAATATGTTGGACAAAAAAATAACCCGCAGCCTCAAAAAAGAGAACCACGGGTATTCCTGCAATCCGCTTATGCCTCGACTTCCACCGTCAGCCCTGACTTGAACTCAACCTCCAGCTTCTCATCGTAGACCGTAACCTTCTCAATAAGCCTCCGTGCTAAAGGCTCACTGTATTCCGTCACCGCTTCGGTCTGCTCGTCCATGAATGCGATTAGATCTTCTATGCGCTCCTGTAGATCGTGTTTCAACGCAGCTTCGGTAAGTATGCTCTGTCGCTTTTCTCGAAGCTTTAAGATTGCATCGCCGATGTATTTCTCATTGGTAAGTATCTGGCGGATGTTGGTATCGTGCCACTTTTCATGCTTTGCACCATTGAGGATGCCGTCAGCCTCCAATCCCTGCTTGATTCTCTTGAAGCTCTTTCCGTCAAGGTATTCTGCATAGATCCTTCTCACGATAGCTGCCTCTTCAGGAACAATCACCAGTTTCCCATCCTCATCCTTTGTATATCCGAGAAACCAGTTGTGGTTGACCCGAACCTGCCCCTGCTGGTTTCGGAATTGGATTCCGAGTCGGACGTTTGCTGATAAGGATTCTGATTCCTGCTGTGTCAGAGCCGCCATGATCGTGATGAGAACCTCGCCCTTAGCATCGAGGGTGTTAATATTTTCCTTTTCAAAAAATACCGCAATGTTCAGAGCTTTCAGTTCTCGAGTGTATTTCAGGCAGTCGACTGTGTTTCGAGCAAATCGGCTTATCGACTTGGTGAGGATCATGTCAATCTTCCCGGCCTTGCAGTCTGCTATCATGCGGTTAAACTCGTTGCGCTTCTCTTGTCACCAAATAGAAGTCTCATGAAGCGCTCCCTGACCGTGATATTCCTGCAGGATACGATTCCACCTGTCTGCGGTTGTTTTGAAACACTGATTTTCAGACTGTGTTTCATCATCTCTACCACCTTTCCGAAGGCTTACTGTTTTCCTGCCTTCTACTTGGTAGCCTTGGGAACCGACCGAATCTGACGTTTACGAAAAACTTTTTTAAATAAAAAAGGGTCTCCCAAAATGAGAAACCCACCATTATACAATCTATACTCTCTGTGTGTACGCAAGGCATATCCAGCCAGCACCGCTTTTCAATCTGCCCCAGCCGTTCTGCTCCTCGACTATAGTGCACACGCCTTTCCCCGTAAACTGCCCGGTGCGGGAATAGCTGACTGCTGGACCGGTGCGGATATTAAGATCGGGAATATCTACATTTACAAGATATGGAACATTTACTGCAATCTTCGGCTCATAGACCACATTCCCATCCACATCAAAGACCTTATATCCCTGATGTGCATCTGCACATTTCTTTGCATTCTCAAGAATCTTATAAGCACCTTTCTGCGATTTGGAATCTATCCATGTTTTTCTGACCCTGTACCAGTTTATCTTCGTTGTATCTGGTGTTTCAGGAGTGGTATTGCCGCCACCAAGTGCTGCCGTCACCTTGCTGGCCAGATCTCCCATACGGTCATACAGCCAGTTGCCCGGACAAGACTTATTAGCAAACCACCGATGCACGGTCAGAATCATCTCACCGGACTTTGGCCCATAATTTAGCGTCTTATTTTTATCCCCAAACCAGATGAGCTTGTTCTTGCCGTTACGCTTACAGATATCGATGCAGAGCTTGATCAGTGTCTGATATACCACATCCTTAAGGGCATAAGGCTCTGTCGTATCGGAAGCACACTCAATGGTAACCGCCCTCTGGTCGTTGGCATTTGATGAGGAACACCAGGAGCGATTCTTCTCCTCAACATAGAGTCCGACCCTGCCGTTTTTGTCGATGCCGTAATTAGAGGAAGCCTCTGTGGAGGACTTGGCAAACCATTCACCAAGCCCCTCTGCCGTACACTGCCCAACGATTTATCCCAGAAGAAATATTATCCCAGTAACTTTGTGAGAAGTCGTATAA
>CAVCXB010000203.1:0-4542 GCA_963605535.1 Wujia chipingensis | reverse complement strand
TCTGCACAGACAAAGCAGCCGTTTGTGATGCCGAGTGCCTTCACGTCATCCTTGGAGGTGACAGGCTCATCCAGAACAACCTCAACGGACTGGAAGGTACGCTGTGTCGTGGAATATTCCTTATTTACGTGAAGAGAAGCGTCCGCCAACTGAATGGTTCCATCGTAAATCTGTCCATCGTAGGTGTAGACGCGGCAGTTGTGTGCCTCGACATTGTTTGCGTTGAAGCCGCCGACTGGAGACAGACGTAAGCGACCATTTCCCTTAACCTCTGCGACAACGGCGCCGAGTGTATCGACATGGGCCATGACAAGAATCGGATCGCCCTCGCCGCCGATCTCTGCTACTACGCCACCCTTAACGGTGCGCTTTGCGCTGTAGCCAAGACGAGCATACTCCTCTAACAGATAGTCGGTCACTTTTTCCGTGAAACCAGATGGGCTGTCGATTGCCATCAGCTTTTCAAGCTGTTCCATGATGTAATCAAGATACTGTTTCATGTTCTTTTTTTTCTCCCTTAATTCTTTCTTTTCATAATTCTTTTTGAATTTCGCTCAGACAGATGCGTGGCTGGGCGAGTTTATAGTAATTTTGCAGAATTGCTATAAGTTCATGATACACAAAACGGAGTAGAGATGCAACTGTTTTCGGTTGGGATGCTGTTTGAGCATCCTTTTTTCTTATTTTCTTTTCTTGATTTCAACTCTTTTTCATCCCCATTTTTCCTTATTTTGTGGTACAAAATTTTGTAACCAGTTTAAAAATGAACACAAACTAGCTATTTTAACTGTATTTTGTAACAGAAAAGTTACTAAAAATTGGCAAAACCGGTGATACGACCAGGACGAGTGCGAGTAAAATTTAAAACCATTTACAAATACATCTTGATAGGCTAGTCTGGACTTAGCAAAGATGCACAGCGAGAAGAGCTGGCATAAGAGATGATAAAGAAAAGAAGGAGGAGACAACAATGGGAAAAAAGAACCAGAAGACAAACGTTCCCAAGAAGAAAATAAACTACGCTGTTTATTTTAAGAACAACTGGCAGCTATACGTATTGATCTTGCCAGCGATCATCTACTTTATCGTATTCAATTACATGCCTCTATATGGAATCCAGATCGCATTCAAGGATTTCAAGGCGGTATTTGGAATCGCAGGAAGCAAATGGGTTGGCTTTAAGAACTTTGAAAATTTTTTCCATGCGTATTATTTTAAAAGACTGCTCACAAATACATTGTTACTGAATGTGTACAACCTGTTGTGGAGCTTCCCGGTACCGATTATCTTAGCAATCCTGCTAAACCAGATCAAGGGACCGAGAATCAAGCGATTCATCCAGACAAGTATTTATGTACCATATTTTATTTCAACCGTCGTGTTAGCAGGTATGCTCTATATCTTCCTGTCACCGACAAGCGGTATCTTAAATGTATTGCGTCAGGCACTTGGCATGAAGGCCGTTGACTTTATGTCTGATGCAAAGGCATTCAGAAGCATTTACATCATCTCCGGTATCTGGCAGTCAGCTGGATGGGGAACGATCCTTTATATTGCATCGCTTTCCGGTGTTGATCCGTCTCTGTATGAGGCAGCCGAGATCGACGGCGCAAGCATCTGGCAGAAGATTCGCTACATTGATATTCCGAGCATCGTGCCGGTTATCGTAATGGTATTCATTCTGGATTGTGGTAAGCTGTTGAGCAGCAATACCGACAAGGCACTGGTTATGCAGACCGCAGGAAACATTCCGACATCCGATATCATCGGCGTGTACGTGTACAACGTCGGTCTTGGAAGCGGACAGTTCTCCTACACGACCGCAATCGGCTTATTTATCAATGTCATTAACTTTGTTATCATCATCACCGCAAACCAGATATCAAAGAAGATATCCGATGTGGGATTATTCTAAGGAAGGAGGAACAGAAAAATGAGCGCAAAAAAGAAATTCAGCCGCTACAGCAAGAGCAATCAGGCATTCTACATTTTCAACACGATTTTCTGGATTATTGTAATGTTTCTGATCCTCTATCCACTGTATCTGGTCATCATCGCATCGGTATCCGATCCGGATGCGATCGTAGCAGGAAAAGTAATCTGGCATCCGGTAGACTTTTCACTGATTGGCTACCAGTCCATCTTAAAATACAGTGAAATGCTTCATTCCTATGGAAACTCAATTATTTACACCGCAGTTAGCGTAACCATCAGTATCATGGTAACACTTGCAGCAGCATACACGTTATCTCGTCCGAAGTTCATCGGAAAAGGCGTGATCAATTTTTTCTTCGTCTTTACCATGTTCTTTAACGGCGGACTGATTCCAACCTTCCTCGTCATGAAGGACATTGGACTTTACAACACACCGGCGATCATGATTTTAATGGGATGCGTCAGCGTATGGAATTTGATGGTAGCAAGAACCTATATTCAGACAAACATTCCGCACGAGCTGTATGAGGCAGCGATGCTGGATGGAACGACGCACTTCCAGTACTTCTTTAAGATTGTGCTTCCGCTTTCCAAGACGATCATTGCCGTACTTGCTGTTTACTACGGCGTTGCAAAGTGGAACGATTACTTTACCGGACTTGTATACATAAAAGATCGAAACCTGCTGCCGCTTCAGACGGTACTTCGTGAGATCTTAGCGACACTTCAGGTCGACAAATCTGGTGATTATATGCAGACGATGTCCGACAATGCAGCCGATATGGCAGAGGCGATGCGTATTGCAAATGTTGCCAAATATTGTATCATTGTAGTGGCAACCGGACCAGTAGTAATCCTGTATGGATTTATGCAGAAATATTTTGAAAAGGGCGTTATGATCGGTTCCTTAAAGGGCTGACAAAAAATAAAAACAAAACAAAATAAGGAGGATTTTATCATGAAAAGAAGATTTTTAGCAGGAGCAATGAGTGCAGCGATGATGCTTTCAGGAGCAATGGGACAGGCCGTTTTCGCAGAGTCTGCAACTGATACCGTAGATTACAGCGATCAGCAGACATACCCGATCGTGGATGAGCCGATTACCTTAAAGATTATGTTTGGTATTCGTGACGTTGATTCCCTGACCGACCCGAGTGAGATGCCAGGTGTACAGGCACTTGAGGAGAAGACCGGCATTAACTTAGAATGGGATGTGGTAAAGGCATCTGACTGGAGCACCAAGTTAAATTTGATGTTTGTATCCGATGAGTATCCAGACATCATCATTGCACCGAACTGTACCGTAGACGATGAGGAGTATGGTGTTACACAGGGCCTTCTGATTCCGCTTGAGGACAAGATTGCAGAGGATATGCCAAATTATACAACTAGAATTGCAGGAGAGGACGCTGATCCGACTTCTGGTCTGGTAGCAACCGACGGACATACCTATTCTGTTGGCTATATGGTAGGTCAGAATATCAACACAAGCCAGCATTATTTCATCAACCAGACCTGGCTGGATGCACTTGGACTGGAGACACCGACCAACATTGACGAGCTGACCGAAGTGCTTCGTGCATTTAAGACACAGGACCCGAATGGAAACGGAGAGGCCGATGAGGTTCCGCTTGAGATGGGACTTGATACCGGATTCTATGGTGTTCGTTTCATCCTTCCACTGTTTGGTGTGCCGTGTGATGGTCAGAAGTGGATCTACCTTGACGATGACAAGAAGGTTCAGTTTACCGCAACTCAGGATGGATTCCGCAAGTGCATGGAGTGGCTGCATCAGATGTATGAGGAAGAATTGGTTGATGCAGAGATCATTTCTCAGGATATGAATACAATCGAGACCAAGTTAAAGGAAGGCAATGCCGGATTCTTCACCGCATGGAGACTTCTTGCGATGGGTTGGGACGATGGCGTAGCAAAGGATGCTGTTCTGTGGACACCAGGCGAAGAGATGGACGCAAAGCTTTGCAAGACAATCGAGAAAGCAAAGGGTGGCGCATGGCTGACCATCACAAACGAGCATGTAGACGAGTCCTTAAAGCTTCTGGATGCGATGATGGATACCGAGACCCAGTTCTCCCTGTACTATGGCGAGAAGGATGCAGAGGATGGCACCGGCTGGACCTACAATGAGAATGGAAAGATTGATACCTTAAACAGCGGAACTGTAGATGTAAAGAATTATCTGGACTGCAACACATTATTCTTTGGACCAGGTAAGTATATCTCAAGTGTATTTAACATGCCAGCACAGCGTATCGAGAAGACCGAGTACTGCCAGACCTACGAGGAGGCAGGCGTTATGCAGAAGTATTCCAACGATTATCTGGCACTTGCTCCGCTGACCTCCGATCAGTTACAGAGCAATGCACTTCTTGAGACCGATATCAACAATGCAGTTGTTGAGAACATGGCAACCTTCGTAACAGAGGGCGTTACCGATGAGAGCTGGGAGAAGTTTGTGAACCTGTTTGATGGAATGGGCGTTGATGAGTACGTTCAGATGTATCAGGATGCAATCGACACCATGGAAATCGAGTAATTGGTTTCCTGTTCACGGGAGGTAGTTTTACGAAAGCGGTTCGACAGCAA
>CAVCXB010000202.1:0-4557 GCA_963605535.1 Wujia chipingensis | reverse complement strand
ACGGTGATTTATAATAGCCTCGTAATCAAGAAATGCAGGGAATGCCAGAGAGCAGAATACAAACCCAGCGAGTCAGTAGGAAAGGAGAACGCAGTATGAGCAATATCACAAAGAGACACCACGACGGACAGACGACTAGAGAGAATATGATGGAGATGTGTATGTGTTGCTGTTGCTGCCGTTCACAGTATATTCGTAAATAATAGTCAGACCACACGCAGCCTTTTATTTTTTTACCAATTTTTCGATTTAAATAGAAATAAACCATTGCAAACCAAGAATAAAGCAAGAACAAACCAAGAATAAACCATTAAGAAACATCAAAAAGGCTGATGAAATACTAATACAAACAAAATGAAGAAAGAAGCCTGAAAGCGACAAACAAAGCGTAAACAAAGCGCAAAAAAGTCAAAGAAACTGATAGTCAGGCATAAGCTGAGGAGGAAAACACAATGAGTGGATGCTGCAGTTTTGTACCAGAGGAAGCAAAGAAGGAAGAATATACCGTATATACAGACGAGCTGGCAGAGCAGTTTGCAAAGGAGGTTGGTGTTGATCCAAGACCAAACGAGACCTTAGTAGAGATTGATGAGAGAGGCGCATTTATCCGCCAGCCAAATGCATTTATTCAGCCATTCGGTGACAAGCCGGGAGACTTAAAGGCAGAGGCAGGACGCTACGGAATCTACTGGGCGACCGGATGTAACTGGTCAAACCGCCCAGTCATCGTAAGAGATCTGCTTGGTCTTCAGGATGTGATCTACGACACAAGAGTAAGCCATTCCGGTCAGACAAATCGCTACGGACATGCATTCGGCGATCAGCTGGGATTCAAAGACCCAAGAACAGGCGCTTACTTCTTAAGCGAGTTCTACAAGAGAGCAAACCCAAATTTCAAGGGAAGAGCGACGACACCAACATTAGTTGACATCAAGGAGAAAAAGGCAGTCAACAATGATTATCACAGATTAACGAATTATATAGAAGTGCAGTTCAGACCATTCCAGCCAAAGGATGCGCCGGATCTGTATCCGAAGAAGTTTAGAAAAGAGATTGACGAGTTTAATGATTGGCTGTTCCCACACATCAACAACAGCCACTATCGCATGGCATTTTGCCAGTCACCGGAGGCGTATGATGAAGCTTATGAAGACTTTTATGAATCACTTGACAAATTGGATAAACGTCTGGAAACAAACCGATTTTTATTCGGAGATTACATTACCGACAGTGATGTACGAGCATACGTCACACTGGTTCGCTGGGACGTGGCCTATTTTAAAAATATCGGCCCGGTAAAGAAGCCAATTCGCGATTACAAGAACATTTGGGGCTACTTAAGAGAGCTGTATGCAATCCCGGAATTCCGCCATGGAAGTGATCCGGCAGTGTTGGCAGGTGGTCAGAAAAAGAAGCTTGGCGAGGTATTATTCCGCAGCTACAACGACCGTATTCTTTCCAAGGTTGATTTTGAAAAGCTGTGGGCCGATTATGGAGAGAGAAGAAAGTTAAGCAAGACACCGGATGAGAAATTCCTTCGTCACCCAGAGGGTGAGACTTACGAGGATTACGCAAGCGAGATTTCCACAACGATCTGGAACAGCCCAAAGTGGGAGGATCGAAATCCGAAGAACGGAGTCTTAAGCGTTGACGCATCCATCAATCCATTAAAGGGACTTCTGTAAATAACACGGACATCTGAGAGGAGAACGATTATGAGAAAGACATTAAAGAGAGCAGCAGCATTCGCAGTATCCGCGACACTTGCAGGAGCATTTCCTATCGCACAGAACACATTTGCAGCAGATGAAACCGTTTTAAACGTAGCTATTTCTGGTGATCCGTCAAGCCTGGACCCGGCGATCAATATCGGTGATTCGTTAATGTATATTCTTGGTCTGACCGAGGAGAGCTTAACCCGCTATGGTGATGACCAGCAGATCGTAGATGGTCTGGCAGATGAGATCACACACAACGATGACTATACACAGTGGACCTTCCATTTAAGAGACAGCGCATGGAATAATGGCGATCCGGTAACAGCTGATGATTGGGTATACGGCATCACAAGACTTCTGGATGGTTCCACCGAGGTTGCGTATCCGGATTTCAACTATGAAATCAAGAATGCGAGAGCAATTTTTGCCGGAGAGGTGGATGCATCCGAGCTTGGTGTTACCGCAATCGACGATAAGACCGTTCAGTTTGATCTGGAATACCCGGTGCCATACTTTGAAAAGCTGTTAACACACTGCCAGCATTTCGGCATCAACCGTGACTTTGTTGAGTCCATCGGAGGCGATGCCAATTATGGAACAAGCGCTGACACTGTTCTTTCAAACGGACCGTACTATGTAGATTCTTGGGAGACCGACAACATTGTTGTTCTGAAGAAGAATCCATATTACTGGAATGCCGACAACATTGCAATTGATCAGGTCAATGTGTATGTAATCCCGGATGAGGGCGCACAGGTAAATATGTTCATCAACGGTGAGCTGGATATTGTGGACTTTTCCGCACAGCGTTTGTCCACCATTCAGTCCGCAGGTTACGAGGCACTTTCCTATAACAATGGACGTTCCGCTTATCTGAAATACAATTTTGCAAATGAGTACCTGTCAAATAAATATATCCGTCAGGCAATCTCAAGTGCGATTGACAGAGAAACCTTGGTAAAGGGTGTGTTAAAGAATGCATCCACAGCGGCAGATGGATTTGTACCACTGGGACTTTCCGGCGGCGATACCACTTTCCGCGAGGCAGTTGGACCGACACTCGAGTATACCTATGATTCCGATAAGGCAAAGGAACTTCTGGCAAAGGGAACCGAGGAACTTGGCATCAGCGCATCCGATATCAACTTTACGATCCTTACGAAAAACACCGATGAGTTTACCTCTGTGGCAGGTGCATTG
Source organism: Wujia chipingensis (assembly GCA_963605535.1). Lineage (GTDB taxonomy): Bacteria > Bacillota > Clostridia > Lachnospirales > Lachnospiraceae > Anthropogastromicrobium > Anthropogastromicrobium chipingensis_A. The sequence continues at coordinate 1,639 of CAVCXB010000202.1, read as the reverse complement.
CAGCAGCTTCTTCAGGAAGAGCTTGGCATTAAGGTTGAGGTTGAGACACTTGATTCTAGTTCGGTGAAGACAAAAACAAAGAGCTATGACTATGATGTAGTTTTAGCAAGCTGGGGTGCAGACTTTGATGATGCAACAAACTTCCTTGGTGCTTACGAGAATGCGCAGGATGCAAACGAAGCGCTTTATAGAAGCGAAGAGTTCAATGATGTCTATGTAAAAGCCGTTTACGAGACCGATCAGAACGAGAGAACAAAGCAGCTTGGTGAGGCAGAGAAGATTCTTCTGGAAGATGAAGCAGTCACACCACTGTATTACACCGCACAGTACTATGCAGTATCCGACCGTGTGGATGGCGTAATCAGAAGAAGTGTAGTTCCATATCTGGATACTTACTTTGCAGAGATCAAGTAATAAGAATAATCATAATTCAGAGAAATTAAGCAATAAAATCAATTTAAGTAATAAGATCAATTCAAAGAAATCAAGTGAACGGGCTGTCAGAGGAAACTTTGGCAGCCGGTCACAGTAACAAAACAGGAAAGCTAGGTGACAGCCGATGAAAAAGTATATTCTACAGCGTCTTGGAATGGCAGTCATAACCATTTTCGTTGTCATAACGGTTACATTCTTTCTGATGCACAGCATCCCAGGAACACCATTTACGACAGGAAATGACAACATGACGCCAGAAGCCTTGGCAGCGCTGGAAGCAAACTACGGTCTGGATAAGCCGTTATGGCAGCAATATGTTGTCTATTTAACCAATATTCTTCATGGCAATTTCGGAACATCCATAACCTACTCCAACCGAAGCGTTACGGATATTATAAAGACTGCATTTCCGGTATCGCTTGATCTTGGTTTACGATCACTTGTTTTTGCGGCAGTCGCTGGAATTTTACTTGGTGTTGGCGCGGCACTTCATCACAACAAAAAGCTGGATCGCTTTTCAACAATCATTGCGATCATCGGAATTTCCGTACCGAGCTTCGTACTTGGAACATTGATGCAGTGTGTGTTTGGACTATGGCTTTCCTCTTGGATTAAAAATGTATTTCACACCTCCTGGCAGATGTTTCCAATCTCCAGATGGGAGAGCTTTCGATACACGATTTTGCCGACAATCACGTTGGGATTAGGTTCGATTGCAACAATCACACGATTGATGCGATCCTCCATGTTAGATGTGATTGGACAGGATTATGTAAAGACCGCAAAGAGCAAGGGTATTTCCAATACCGCAATCATCTGGAAGCATGAGGTGCGAAATGCGATGATGCCAGTTGTCACGGTGCTTGGCCGAATGGTTGGCGCGATCTGTACTGGTTCCTTCGTCATTGAGAACCTGTTTGCAATTCCGGGACTTGGAAAGTATTACGTAAACAGTGTAACGGCAAGAGATTACACGCTCACGATGGGACTTACCATATTTTATTCGATTTTTGTAGTTTTAAGTATGCTGGCAGTTGATATCCTTTATTGTGTGATTGATCCGAGAGTCCGCCTGTCAGGAAAACGATAAACTGAATTACTGAACTGGTAAATAACCTGATAACCTGATCAGTAAAATCATTGAGATCACAGAAATGGGATAATTCTATTAAAATAGAAAGGCAAACCATATGGAAGAAACATT
>CAVCXB010000201.1:0-4585 GCA_963605535.1 Wujia chipingensis | reverse complement strand
CCTAACAGATCAATGCATGTCTCCAGAATGTCCTTGCAATAGGAAATCAGCGCAATATATCCGTTCTTCTTTTCCTGATCTTCTTCTGCTAAAATCTTGGTCTCGTGATAGAAACGATTAAAGTCATTTGCGAGATCATAGATATACGCACACAGCTTATGCGGCGCATATTCTGTGCTTGCCTGTGCAAAGATATCCGAAAATCTGGTCATATCGAGCATCAGTGCCTTCTGTGCTGCACCGTCCGGTGCGGTGATGGTCTTTGGAACTTCTGCACCAAACTTCTTTAAAATGGACTTGATTCTTACGATGGTATACAGGATGTACGGGCCCGTATTTCCTTCAAATGAGGTGAAACGATCGGTATCGAATACGTAATCCTTTGAAGCCTGATTGGACAGATCGCCATACTTAATTGCAGAAAGACCGATAACCTTTGCATTCTCGCGCGCAGTCTGTTCATCCTCATCGCGGCTTGCCATGATCTTCTCATATACGGCATCATCGATATCGCTTATCAATTGCTCCAGACGCATAACACCGCCCTGTCTTGTCTTAAATGGCTTGCCGTCTTTTCCGTTCATGGTACCAAAGCCTAAGAACTCAAGCTTTGTCTCCTCTGGAACGAGATTTGCCAGTCTTGATACACGGAATACCTGAGTAAAGTGCATTTCTTGACGTTTATCGACAACATAGATGATACGATTTGGCTGAAACAGCTTTTCTCTCTCTACGATCGTTGCCAGATCGGTTGTCTGGTAAAGGCTTGCACCGTCTGACTTTAAGATGATACACGGCGGAACTTCCTTTGTATCCTCCGGCTTTGCAACATCAACTACGAGTGCGCCGTTTGAAATATACGCCAGTCCCTTGTCCTTTAACATCTGAACCATGTCTGGAATATAGGCTTGTGCGTCGCTCTCCTTCTTCCACAGATCGAAGTCAACATTCAGCTTGCTGTAATTCTTCTTCAGATCCTCAATGGAAACATTCAAAATGTGATTCCAAATCGCAGTGTAACCGCGATCCTTGTGCTGCAGCAGAACAGTTGCATCATGAGCGCGCTTTGCAAATTCCTCATCAACCTTTGCCTTACCACTTGCGCACGGATAAATCTCCTCTAACTCAGAGATGGTAAATGGAGCTTCCTCTGGATACTCGCCCTCAAAATTTGAATCAAAGTAAACCAGATCTGGCTTTCTCTCCTTTAACTCAGCGATGATCAGACCCATCTGAAGTCCCCAGTCACCTAAATGTGCATCACCGATGACCTCATTTCCTGCATAGCGAAGGATTCTCTTTACGCTCTCTCCGATGATTGCAGAACGTAAGTGACCAACGTGAAGCGGCTTTGCTACGTTTGGTCCGCCGTAGTCGATTACGATCTTCTCCGGTGCTGACAGTTCAATGCCGTGCTTTTCGCTTGCTTTCATCTGATTGACATAGGATGCCAGATATTCATTGTCCAGATTGAAATTTAAAAATCCTGGCTTTACCGATGCCACATCCTTTAATACTATAGAGGACTGCAGCTTTTGAGCCACCTCATCTGCGATCATAAACGGAGCCTTGTGGTACTTCTTTGCGCCAGCCATTGCGCCGTTGCACTGGTACTCACACAGATCCGGGCGGTTGGATACGGTGACACGTCCGAGCTCACGCTCGTAACCGCATGCCTCAAATGCATCCCCAACCTCTCTGGAAATAATGCTCAGTAACTTTTCCATACAAACTCCTTACCTTTCTTATCTTGTCTTGTTCTCTATTGCTTTTTGTGAACTCGTCTGCATGTTTGATCTCATTTCTATTTTCATGTCTATGAGCCCATTCATGTCTGTTTGTCTCATTTGTCGTCTGCTTGAAAGTGGAAAAAGATGCTGCCGAAACTCAACAACATCTTTTTCCCGACTGCCACAGGTCAAAGACTTCTGACTCTGGCATTTTAACTCTTATAAAACTTCCAATTACTTTACGTCCTTCATACTGAAGCTGAATCTGCCCATCTTATCCTTGCCCAGGCATACCACCTTTACAACCTGTCCTAAGGAAAGAACATCCTCAACCTTCTCAACACGCTTGTCAGACAGCTTGGAGATATGAACCATACCTTCCTTGCCCGGTGCAAACTCAAGGAATGCGCCGAAGTCCTTGATGCTGATAACAGTACCCTCAAGAACCTGTCCTTCTTCAAAATCGCTGGTGATGATCTCGATGGTCTTCATTGCCTTTGCGATCATATCTGCATCGGTACCACAGATGGAAACGTTTCCGTCATCGGTGATGTCGATCTTTACGCCAGTCTCCGCGATGATACGGTTGATCACCTTACCCTGCTTTCCAACAACGTCGCCGATAGTGGACGGATCAATGGTCATCATCTCGATCTTCGGAGCATACTTGCCAACGGTCTTTCTCGGCTCTGCGATTGCCTTGGACATAACCTCATCCATGATGTAGAATCTTGCCTCTCTTGTTCTGGCAATTGCCTCCTCGATGATGGCTCTTGTCAAACCGTGGATCTTGATATCCATCTGGATTGCAGTGATACCCTTATGAGTACCAGCTACCTTGAAGTCCATATCGCCGAAGAAGTCCTCAAGACCCTGGATATCGGTCAGTACGATGTAATCGTCATCGGTATCACCAGTAACCAGACCACAGGAAATACCTGCAACCATGGACTTGATCGGAACACCTGCTGCCATAAGTGCCATACAGGATGCACAGATGGAAGCCTGAGAGGTGGAACCGTTGGACTCGAAGGTCTCGGATACGGCACGGATTGCATATGGGAACTCTTCTGGTGTCGGAAGAACCGGAACCAGTGCACGCTCAGCCAGTGCGCCGTGACCGATCTCACGTCTTCCCGGGCCTCTGGAAACCTTGGTCTCACCTACGGAGTAAGCCGGGAAATTGTACTGATGCATGTAACGCTTGCTTGTCTCATTCTCATCTAAACCATCGATCTTCTGAGCCTCAGACAGCGGTGCCAGAGTTACAACGTCACAGATCTGAGTCTGTCCTCTGGTGAACATAGCGGAACCGTGTGCTCTCGGGATCATATCAACCTCTGCTGCTAACGGACGAATCTGAGTGATTGCTCTGCCGTCTGGTCTCTTGTGATCCTTTAAGATCATCTTACGAACGGTCTTTTTCTGATACTTGTAGAGAGCCTCGCCGAGCATCGGAATCCACTCTGGATGAGTCTCCTCATAACGCTCCTTGAGCTTCTCCTTTAATACACGGATGTTCTCCTCACGAACCTGCTTTACATCGGTGAAAACTGCCTCTTCCATCTCCGGTCCCGGAATGAAGGAAGTCATATCTTCCCAAAGCTCTGCATCTACGTCGTAGGACTGATAGGAATGCTTCGGCTTTCCACAGTCTGCAACGATGGTATCGATGAAAGCGATGATCTTCTGGTTGATCTCATGAGCAGCAAAAATAGCCTCGATCATCTTTGCCTCTGGAATCTCATTTGCACCAGCCTCGATCATGATAACCTTGTCTCTGGTAGAAGCAACGGTCAGCTCCAAATCGGATACGGCTCTCTGCGCGCTGGTCGGGTTGAATACGAGTTCGCCGTCAACCATACCAACTCTGGTGCTGGCAGTCGGGCCGTCAAACGGGATATCGGAAATGCAGGTTGCGATTGCAGAACCAAGCATTGCGGTGATCTCCGGGCTGCAGTCCGGATCAACACTCATAACCATGTTATTTAAGGTAACGTCGTTGCGGTAATCCTTCGGGAAAAGCGGACGCATCGGACGGTCAATGACACGGGAGGTCAGGATGGCATGCTCACTTGCCTTTCCCTCTCTCTTATTGAAGCCGCCTGGAATCTTTCCAACTGCATACATCTTCTCCTCATACTCTACGCTAAGCGGGAAGAAATCAATCCCGTCTCTTGGTTCTTCAGATGCTGTTGCGGTAGATAATACAACAGTATCGCCATAATGCATAAATGCAGCACCGTTTGCCTGGGCTGCTACTCTGCCTACATCAACCGTAAGGGTACGGCCGCAGAGTTCCATAGAATAACTCTTATACATACTGTCCTCATTCCCGTGCTTTTTTGCACACTGTTTGTCTTGCCTGCAGAAGGAGCCGAAACTACTAAACAGCAGATAAACAGGGCTTATCTGTTCTTGAGCGGTCTCGGATTGACTTCTGCCAGTAACTATTCAGATATAGATATAGGGTGGATTTCTCCACCCTAATCAAGTTACGTTTGTTGATTACTTTCTGATACCTAACTTCTCGATTAAGGTACGGTAAGCCTCGATATCCTTGCTCTTTAAGTAGTCCAGCATACCTCTTCTCTGTCCTACCATCATCAGCAGACCTCTTCTGGAATGATGATCCTTCGGGTTGCTCTGCAGATGAGCGGTCAGCTCAGCGATACGTGCTGTTAAAATTGCAATCTGAACCTCCGGTGATCCGGTGTCCTCTGGTGTTCTGCCGTAAGCAGCGATAATTTCAGCCTTCTTTTCCTTGGAAATCATTGTTAGTTCCTCCTAATATTTTTTATTCTGACCTCTGCCCAGGCAATGGTTGGAGTATCCTGTTGCTGGGGCATGGCGCA
>CAVCXB010000200.1:0-4619 GCA_963605535.1 Wujia chipingensis | reverse complement strand
ATTATCGCTCAAAATCCCAAAAAGTGGAAGGTTTTTTTATATTATTTTTTACTCTTCAGAGCTGTTGCTGGCGGAGCTGTATCGTCTTATTCATCATAGCCGGTATAGGAACGAGACGAAAGGATATTACCGTATAGTAGGAACGAGAAAAAAGATAGTATCGTGTAGAAAGAGGAAAAACAAAAATCGGAGGAAACAGCAATGATCGAAATTGAAAATTTGACAAAAACATTTGGTACGCAGACCGTAATATCGGATGTGTCTAGTATATTTTATCCCGGAAAAATATATGGCTTTGTGGGAAGAAATGGTTCTGGAAAAACGGTGCTGATGAAGATGATACTTGGCTTTATTAAACCCACGTCAGGCACAATAAAAGTCAATGGAAAGCATGTTGGAAAATATTCACTTGGAATGCGACAGCGCCTTGCTTTGCAGGAAGAACAAATGAGGTAAGAGGGAGAGTCGATATGCACGATAAAAAAAATTTATATGCGTTTTTTCTCATAGCTCCCTTTATGATTGGCTGTCGCTCTATTTATATGTCGGCAGAGGAAAGAAATCAGGGAACTATTATAGCAGAAGATTCTGTTACGCTTAACGAAGCTTCAGATATGGATAAAATGTTATGGGAGGAGGTTCGTGTTAAGGAGTATGAGATGGATAAGATAGCTTCTGCATTTTTAAACATCACAAAAGAGCAGATAGATACGTTGAGCGTGACGGATGAACATGGCTATTGTTTTCTGGAATATGGTAGTGATGACAATCCGAATGAGAAAGCAACTGTCAGTGTTACGGGACAATATTTTAGAGTTCGATATCCATATTCTGAATGTTATGAAAGTGCTATGAATAAAGTAAGTGATCTAACGACTGGAAAATGGTCATTTGGAACACTTTACAGTTATTATGATAAGGATCAGTTGGAGGGATTATCGCTAGAAGAGGCAAGAAAAATTTGTGAAGATGCAATTTCAACGGCAGAGTTACCATTTTCATATGTAGAAGCAATTGCACTGGATTGTGATCATTTGAATCAGAATATTATCCAACGAATAAAATATGAGGAAGAGTATGGCTCGAATGAGCTTTTTTCAAATCCGTATGGTGGACCGTCCTATGTATTAGGAGAAACAGAAGAAATAACAGATTCATGGAATAAGGAAGATGAAGCATATATTCTTTTCTTCCAACAGAATTATAATGATGATTTTATTTCGCCATTGTCACTTGTGGAATATCTTACTATTGTATGTAGGACGGATGGAAAAATTGTGTCTGTTTTGGCCAGTCCAATGTTAGAAATGCCTGAGAAAGAAGGAACGGTCGAAAATACAATATCTGCAGAAGAGGCATATTCTTATGCGAAGGTGATGCTACAGCAAAATGATATGCCGGAAGCAATAATTTGTTCGGTAACAATGAATCATGTTGCGAGACATAAATCCGATGAGAATATACGGGAGGTTTTTCCTTGTTGGACAGTGGAATATAAAGAAAAAGAAGGCAGGGTTTCAAGTTATTTGCATTTGGATGCAGTGACAGGAATGGAGGCAACAAATGTTTCGACCTATTAAAAAAAACAAACATGGAATGCTGATATCGGAATTATGTAGGCTGTTTACTGTAAAAAAATTGCTGATTGGAATATTGCTTACAAGTGGAATTGCTGTTTTTTCGGTATCGGATTCAATTTCATTAGAGTCAATTTATTTTTCTAGGGAGTTTAAACAAAGTATTTGTGATCAGCTCCAGCTATCTCTGACATTTGATCGTTATAAGTCATTGTATGTGATTGCAACGAGTATTTGCACAGTAACGATGGTTCCGAGTGATATTAAAAATCATGTGTTACCTTATATTCGGCAGCGATCCGATACGAATAAAATGATTGTATCAAGATTGATTTCAGTTGCATTATATATTATAGTTGTCATTCTAATGGGCTTTTTATTAGCGGGCATACTTCTTACACCATTTATGGTGATTGAAACAAGTGGCAGTACTTCTTATGGGATCTTTCTGCCATTGATGAATCGGAAACTGGCATGGATCTATTTGGAACTAATGGCATTTAATCTTGCATTGTCTATTATTCCGGTATGCTATCTTGCAATTATAGTATCGATCTTTAAGCCAGACGGATATATTGCAATTGGAGCAGCCTTTTTTTCTTTTTATTTCTTATTTTATTGTACCAATTCATTGCCATGGATATTTTCTTACAGTACACTTAGTTCGCGACCGGGAAATGCGTCTTATATCGAAATGATGTATAATTTCCTCTTTTTTAATTGTTGTATCGTGTTGTCTGGATTAGGGGTAAAAAAGGCAATGGAAAGGAGGTTTGCCCGTGGAATGGATTAGAGAAGGAATCTTAATTGCTAAAATGCATTTTTTGTGTTGGAAGAAAGATTCGCGTGTGTGGCTTGTATTTATTGTATCCGCATTTCTGGTTGTAAAAACGTTAGGCGGAATAACAAAATTTGGGCTGCAATATCAAATGACAAGTACACCATTTCTGCTTCCCGTGTTGTTTGCGGATAATTCGATTGCAAATGGTTTGGCAAAGATTATGTTATATTTTGCATTTATTGTTTTAATATGCAATGCACCATTTAAGGACGAACGAATTTGCTACATAATTGCCAGATCAGGAAGACGTGCATGGTGGTTAGGCGGAATTCTTTATAGTGTAGCGACATCATTTCTTTTTCTGCTATTTTTAATGATCGTAGCGGCAGGTACAATTCTTCCAGTATGTACATTAAAGCCATATTGGGGAACGGCTGTTAAAAGTCTTATAATAGCAAGTGGCGATATAAAGGCGCAATATTTGGAGAGCGGTCTTCCGAGTGATGTCATAACACTTTTGTATCCACCGGCAGCACAAATGCTTACGTTTATAACGGTATGGTTGAACTTGATCTTTTTGTCACTTCTTATCTATTTTGTTAATGGCTGCAATGAAAAAATAAAGCTGGGAAGTATGGTAGCAGCCGCGCTGGTGCTGTTCGATCCAGTAATTCGGTGGATTGCCTATAGTCCGTCGAGGTTTTGGCTATATTATATCTCGCCAGTTAGTTGGAGCAGCATTGAAAATTGGACTATTGTAGGAAGTACACATCCGTTGAATGGACAGGCTGTCGTATGTGCCAATATCATTTTGAATCTGGTTATGTTACGCCTTACATTTGTAGTTGAAAAAAGAAGCATAGTGCAAAACAATCAATAGTTGATCAATCCAATTATTATATGAGCTGGATTGGTAAAATAAGCGATGAAGATTTTTAATAAAAAGAGGTGAGAACTATGGCAGAAATTGTAGTTTGTGATATCAGCAAAAAATTTGGACAACAGGTTGTTCTGGATCATGTGTCAATGGAACTTTCGTCACCACATATTTATGGACTTGTTGGTAGAAATGGTAGTGGAAAGACGATGCTGATGCGTCATTTATGTGGGTTTGTACGTCCAGATAGTGGCAAAATATTGATTGATGGAAAGGTGTTAAATAAGGAAATTGAAAAACCAGAAAAACTAGGAATTATTATTGAGAATCCAGGATTTTTGCCAGAGTATTCGGGTTACTATAATTTACATTTATTTGCTCTAATACAAAATAAAATTAAAAAGGAAGAGATTCGTGATGCGATGCGCATAGTTGGGCTTGATCCGGACAGCAAAAAACACGTAGGAAAATATTCGCTCGGAATGCGCCAGCGCCTCGGCATTGCACAGGCGATCATGGAAGACCCGGATATTCTTCTTTTGGATGAGCCATTAAATGGACTTGATAACGAGGGCGTAGAAGAGATAAGAAAAGTACTTTTATCTCTAAAAGAAAAAGGAAAATTGATTATTCTGGCCAGTCATTCAAAGGAAGATATACAAATTCTTTGCGATACGGTATTTCGGATGGACCACGGGAAAATTATTGCGACGGAAACAAATTAGCCAATGGGGTCAGGGAAAAGTGGCTTTTTCCCTGACCCCACTGGCTCTAACTCTTTTTTAATCCATCTTCGGTGCATCACCGTTTAAGTAGGAGCACAGCAGACGGAACGTATTTACGACACCATCCTTGTGGGAGCGCTCATATCCGTGGGAAGCGTAAACACCGGCGCCGATCAGGCCGTGGCGGGCATCCTTTCCAGCGCTGAGCGCAGCATCTGCATCGGAACCGTAGAATGGATAGATATCAACGGCGTAGTCGACATCTGCTTTCTTAGCGGCAGCAACGAGACCTGTTGTCACCTGATAGTTGTAAGGACCGTGGCCATCCTTTGCGCAGATGGATACCTGACGCTCGGTACACTCAAGACCATTTCCCACGCAGCCCATATCAACAGAGAGAAGCTCGGTGACATCCTCCGGGATGGAAGCACATGCGCCGTGACCAACCTCCTCGAATACGGTCAGATGCTGATAAACCTTGCGAAGCGGTGTGATGTTGTTTTCGCGGATATACTTTGCGTAGCCAAGTAAAATTGCAGCACTTAACTTGTCATCGAGGAAACGGCTCTTGATATAGCCGGAGTTGGTGACAACAAGATTTGGGTCTGCACAGACAAAGCAGCCGTTTGTGATGCCGAGTGCCTTCACGTCATCCTTGG
>CAVCXB010000199.1:0-4640 GCA_963605535.1 Wujia chipingensis | reverse complement strand
CTTTCAACTACTCTTTACGCGCGCCGGAAATTGCAATCCGTTTTGCCACAGGCCTCGCATCCTTCGATGACGCATCCGATGCGCACCGAACTTAATCCCATCAGCGCCGTGACTGACTTTTCTGGCTGCATGACGCCGCCCTCAGAGAGAAAGAGACCGATTGTCTTCTGTGCATTCAATGCGCGCAAAAATGCTGACTGTACGTCCAAAGACAAATCGCCGTAGCCCGGGCTAAATCGCGGACGCACAAAAAGACCTTCTTTTGCTGCCTCTGCCTCGATCGTTTTTTGACAGGCATCGCAGTAGCACTCAATGGCCTCTGCCGCTGTGGACTGAAGAACAGCAGCTTTCGTGATATTCAGTCTAAGATAGCGCTCCATCAAACGGTCGACCTCGTGACCGAGTGTTGCCGCAAACAAAATGACTTCATCGCAATTTTTCAAATTTCGCTCTAAGCTGTTGCTGACAAGTTCGACGCCGCCCGCCTGCATATGACCTAGGGCAAGATGCATCAGCCCAAACCGCTGATACACATGACGCGGCTGGGCAATGCGCGCTACCTCCTCCATACACTGATGAATCAGCGTCATCACCTGCTCATCCGGCTGAATATTTTTATAGCCGAGATATCGAATAATCTCGCGCTCCCGCATTTGCTCAATCTCGATCATTTTAAGATCTCCGACAGATTCTTCTGAATGCCAGCTGCGATCTGCGGCTTATTCATGGAATATACGTGAATGTGATTGATTCCATTTGCAATCAGGTCGATGATCTGATCAGTTGCGTAAGCGATACCAGCCTGCTCCATTGCCTTCGGATTCGAACCAAAGCGATCAACCAGATTTAAGAAGCGCTGCGGCATACTGCATCCAGAAAGACTGCGTGCAGTCTCTACCTGCTTTGCACGAGTGATCGGCATGATGCCCGGAATTACCGGAACCATGATGCCCTGCTCTCTGACGCGATACAAAAAGTTAAAGAAAATGTTGTTGTCAAAAAACATCTGAGTAGTCAAGAACTCACATCCTGCATCAACTTTTTTCTTCAGATTTGCAATGTCCTCATACTTATTCGAGGATTCTACATGACCCTCCGGATAGCAGGCACCGCCAACGCAAAAATCACCGTAGGACTTAATCTCCTCTACCAGTTCGGATGCATAATGGAAATCTTTGAATGGATCACCCTCAAAATCCTTCGGGCGATCACCACGCAATGCAAGTACGTTTTCAATTCCAGCTGCCTTCATCTCGTCAAGCGTATTATGAATGTTTTCCTTTGTCGCACCAACACAAGTCAGATGAGCAATGGTCGTAACACCAGCGGTATCCTGAATGTTCTTTGCAATCGCAACCGTATTCTTTCTGGTGTTGCCGCCTGCTCCGTAGGTAACACTCATGTAGCTTGGCTTTAATGCAGCCACATCAACAGTAGCTTGACGCACAGACTCAAACTGTGCATCGGTCTTTGGCGGGAATACCTCAAAAGACAGGGTGATCTTTCCATTTGTTAATATTTTATTTACTTTCATTATTTTCATTCCTCTTTCTGTTCATTCATTGATCTTTCTCGTCCGCCCTGTAAAGCAGACTGGTTTTGCCCCTTAGGGCATATTTAAAATAAGTATAGCATGGATTTTCTTGAATGAAAAGAAGATTTTCCCAATGGGTTGATATTGATATAAACTATACCAAAAAGACTTGCTGTGAGTTTCTTTTTCCACTATGATATACAAAATGATATCCTTCACAAGTACGCCACTGTTTGCAGCGAAGCTCTGCCTATAAACAGGAGTGGAAGAAAGCCAGAAAGAAGGAATAAAGAAGGAATAAGGAATAACTTTAAGGAAGGAAAATGAAACATGGAACAACAAGAGCGCGTCAAAATCAAGATCTGTGGGCTGACAATGCCTGAGGAAGCAGCCCATTTAAACGAGATTCATGCAGATTTCGCAGGAATGGTTGTATTTTTCCCAAAGAGCAAACGAAACGTTTCCTTAGAGGAAACAAAAAAAATAAAGCAGCGACTGCTGCCTGAAATTAAGACGGTGGCGGTGACGGTCGCACCGACACTTGATCAGATTACGCAAATAAAGGAGGCTGGATTTGACTTGATTCAGATTCATAAGTCTCCTGCTGAGCTCTCTGAAAAGACGCCTGAGGCAATTGCTGCATTTGCAAAGTCCATCTCGCTTCCTATCTTAAAAGCATTTAATGTGTCCGATATTGAAGACTATGCACTTTGGAATACCTATCCGAATGTCGCAGGCTTTGTGTTTGACGCAGCAGAGCCCGGAAGCGGCAAGGTATTTGACTGGACACTTTTGCAGTCCTTTCCCCGAAACGAAAAGCTTTTCATGCTGGCAGGCGGGCTGACGCCAGAAAATGTATCTGATGCGATACACATCTTGCACCCGGACGGCGTGGACGTCTCCTCTGGTGTGGAATATGCAGACAAAAACCGCTCCGGCAAGGACCCGAAGCGGATACGAGCCTTTGCCGAAGCGGTACGAAACACAAAATAACGGATGGACACTTTACTGTACCGCCATACAGGTTCCGATCAAGCGGCAGCTGTCCATTCTTCGAAAACGCAGTGGAACCCCTCTTCCGTTGATTGCATTTAATGCATATCCCTTTTCCGATGCATGAAACTGACGAAAATATAAGCGATGATTGTATAAGAACAACGCATTCTCTCCTTCAGACGGAAATTTATCCGACAGCAGTAACACATCATTTTTACAATATCTCGGTGAAAAATGATCATTTGGCAGACGCACCGCCATATATACGTTTTCACATGACGTTTTCACATGCTCCACATCAAAGCTTGAGAAGGCAGCTCCATCCGCAGTCTCAACTGCTGGAATCAGACATGGGATCTCACGTCTATCCTCTTTCGTCATTCCGGCCTGCCACTGTGCCTCGATCTCTGCGATTGCACGAATAAATTTCTTTCCATGTTCCCCGCTCTCACGATAGGCAAAGAGAAGCTGCTCCTCCTCTTCGCGCGGGCTTTCTCCCATTAAACTTTCCATCGACACATTCAGCGTGCGGCTGAGTGCAAGAACCGTGTCGACTCTTGGATTTTTTGCTCTTCTGTAGATAATATTGCGAATTGTTTCCAACGGGACATTGGACAGCTCAGACAGCATCTCCAGTGTCAACCCTTTTTTGTCCATCATTGCCTTTAGCTGTTTGTCAATCATTGTACATTTCCTCCCACTTTGCTCTTGTCATTTTTTCCGGATTGAAGTATCCTATTATCATAAAGACTAACAACTACAACTTCTTGGAATGAGGATATCGTATCATATGTAATTTGTAGTATGGTGTCTAAAAATTACATTGTTAGTTATTCTACATACGTCCAAAAGTACCGAAAACTATATGAAAGCGACTATACAATTTTATGAAACAGCAGGAACTTTTATCTCATTTTATTGAAAATCTGGAAAAAGAGCGTGTTCGGCTCCATTTGACACAGGCTCAGATGGCAGAAAAATTGGAAATGTCCACCTCCAACTATAAGAAACTGATCGCAGGTCAATACCGCCGTCCAAACCTGTTTCTGGCCCAACGTTTGTATGAGCTGACTGGTAAGCTGCTCTTTCAATTTTTCGCTTCTTCTTCACCAGAGCTTGACGTGATTGCGAAGCTTTCGCGTCTGTCCGTCTCTCAGCGAAACTTTGTCGAGGGAATCATTGATTTTGAACTAGAATTTGCCGCTGAGCATCCGGACGACTCCCCTGATGATTCTCTAACCGTGATTATCCCGACCGGAAATTGTGAAGATGGCATGATCTGGGACTCTGCCAACATTCGAAAAATAAACATCGCCCCGTACCGCAAGCGTTATGGCTCGCAGGTTCACATCGGTGTCGAAATTACCTCCAATCATTTAAATCCAGTTTACTATATGGGTGATATTTTACTGATCTCACGCCGACCTCCGCGTGATGGTGACACTGCTATCTTTTTAAATAAGGAAAACGGCTGTGCTTATCTGCGACGCTTCGTTCAGCAGATTCCACGCATCCTTGAGCCCATCAATGGCTATGGTGAAACATTCTACATTGACCCATATGATGAAGCAGAAATGAAGAAATGGATCAAATATGGCATTGTTTTAACGAAAATACGCGAATAAGAAAAAAAGCGATTGCCTGTTCCCCTTTCTTTGTATTATAATGAAATTTAATATAAGATTCTTATTGCTTATTTATCACTTATTTGTTTGCAATACATACACAAAATCAAGAGAAAGGTTGTTGTTATTATGAACATTGAGGAAGACACCGCTTTTTTTAAGCGCTTTACCAAACGCACAATGGAATATGAAACGATGCGGGAGTCTCTCCACAATGCGCCTTCCCCCGAGATCCGTTTGCAGCGCTTTCGGGAGCGCTCTCAGACAACCTTTGATTTCTACGTAAAGAATGACTGCTGGTATCAATCGGAATTGTGATGCGTTGTCTTGTTTTGAGCGGATTTGTAATCATGATTACATAAGGCATTTTGGTATCGGTTGACTGTTCGATCTTCATCAAACGAGAATCCAATGGAACGGATACAAAGCAAAGCTTGGGAAGCCGATATTCCAATGATTTTGAAGCGTATCGCTCCTGAAACTCC
>CAVCXB010000198.1:0-4780 GCA_963605535.1 Wujia chipingensis | reverse complement strand
GTGTCATGCAGCAAATTAATATCGCTTCCGACCGCAAATCCGCTGCAAATTAATTTCTCGTTTTCTGTATTATCCCGATCTCAACGTGCCGTATTTTGCGGCACGCTTTTTTGTCCCTATTGACCCTTCCTCAAATCGGCCTATATTTATTCCCTGTAACCACAAAAAAAGAAGAAGACCCCTCGCCTGGCAGCATCGGTCCTCTTCTTTATCACATCACAACATACACGCCATCATACACGAGGCACACGAGGCTTCGTACGCAGGCACACATGCTGCAATCAGTTGCTATGATAAGAAGAAGATCGCCTTTTTGCAATACTCTCTATAAAACTAAACCTTCCAATTCACTCTATTCTCTGTCCGATTACCCGGAGCTGGATCGTCAGAACTGCCCCGCCTGCAGAGCCAGAGGATTGTACAAACCACATGGCTGCTACGAGCGGAACGTGGTTGATTTCCGTGATGGGAAGCCAGTCACACTGAAAGTCCGCATACTTCGCGTTCGCTGCAGCTGCAAGCACACCCACGCCCTGCTTCTCGACACCCTCATTCCCTACTGTCAGTATTCCCTGCGTTTTATTCTCCAGGTCCTGAAGATGTATTTCCGTCACAGCCGCACCGTTGAGGGCATCTGTGACCTTTTTCAGATCTCTGCTCCGACACTTTATCGTTGGAAGCGTTTGTTCCTTAGTCATCGGGAGTTATGGCTGGGAGTTTTGCGTTCCCAGACACCCTCGCTTTCGTTTCTCCGATTTCTGGATCGAACGCCGGATCTGTCCGGTCAGCTCGAAAATTTCTTTCATCGGTTCCATTTCTCCTTCCTCCAGTCACATGCCAATCCGGCGTATTCCTAGCGGAGCACCTCTGCCGGAGGATTGGTCTCCGCCCTGTTACATAGCTCGTTCATGGTCCTTCTCCCGGTATGGTTTTACGATACTCCAAAAGGAGGTACACACATCATGAGCAGCATCTACACAAACGATGAGCTTGCAAAGGCATCTTCCATTGCACAGTTCCGGCTTTCTCTTATTGCCCCGGTCATCCAGGGCCTTTTTACTGACTCCAGCGCCACTGCTTACTATCAGAGAATCACGAAAGAACCGTTAACACTTCCTGATGGCTCGGTGGTCCAGTACAGCTATAAAACCATTGAAAAGTGGACTTCCCTGTACAAACAGCGTGGTTTTGAAGCACTGATGCCGCATTCCCGGTCCGACAAAGGCTCCACAAGGGCGCTTACCGATTCTGCCATTGAGGAGATTTACCAGGTTCGGGAGAAATTCCCCCGGCTCAATGCCACACAGATCTACAACCATCTGCTTGAACAGGGTTTTATTCCCTCGAAGGTCAGTGTCTGTGCGGTACAGCGTTTCATCCGGAACAACGATCTGAAATCCGCCAGGAATCCAAACATGCGCGACCGCAAGCAGTTTGAAGAGGATTCCTTCGGCCGCATGTGGCAGGCAGACACCTGCTATCTCCCGCACATCACAGAGGATGGCGTTGTGCGGCGTGTCTACGCCATCATGATTATTGATGACCACTCCCGGCTCCTGGTCGGCGGAGAGCTGTTCTATAGTGACAATGCCGCCAACTTCCAGAAGGTTTTCAAGGATGCCATTGCCACCTATGGCCTTCCGGACAAGCTCTATGTAGACAACGGCTGCTCTTACTCCAACGAGCAGCTCTCCCTCATCTGCGGCAGTCTCGGTGTTGTCCTTCTGCACACGAAGGTGCGGGACGGCGCTTCCAAGGCAAAGATCGAGCGCAGCTGGCGCACCCTGAAGGAAACCTGGCTCTATGGGCTTGACATTAAGACGGTTCACTCTCTGGAACAGTTCAACAGCCTGTTGAAGGAGTATATGCGCTCTTACAACACATCCCTGCATTCCGGCATCGGCTGTACTCCCATGGAGCGGTATCTTTCCACGAAGGACCGGATCAAGACTCCGTCCTCCCGTGAATGGCTGGATGAATGCTTTCTCAACCGTATTCACCGGAAGGTACGCAAGGATTCTACGATTCCAATCAATTCTCTTAGCTATGACGTTCCCATGCAGTTTATCTCCCAGAAGGTAGAAGTCCGCTATGAGCCGAATGACATGTCTACAGCCTTCATTCTCTTTGACGGGAAGCACTTCCCCATCCGGCAGACAAACCGGGTGGAGAACTGTCACACAAAGAGAAACAACACGGTCATTGATTATTCAAACATAGGAGGCACCTCTTCATGAACATCTTTGCTGATTACTACGGCCTTTCCTGCAATCCTTTTGATAAGGAGTCGCTCAAAGAGCAGGACCACTTTGAATCCGATGATTTCAAACAGATGACCAGCCGTCTTTCCTATCTAAAGGAGGTAAGAGGCGTCGGTGTCTTTACTGCAAGGCCGGGCATGGGCAAAACCTACGCCCTCCGCTGCTTTGCTTCCGGACTGAATCCGAATCTCTTCCATATGGAGTACATCTGTTTGTCCACTGTCGGAGTTTCTGATTTCTACAAGCAGCTTTGCAGTGTCCTTGGCATCAGTCCAAGAGGCGGCAAAACCGCCATGTTCCGCGGCATTCAGGAACAGCTGTATTACCTCTACAAGGAAAAACGCCAGCCCCTTATCCTTGCTGTTGACGAGGCACAGGAGCTCTCACCGGGCATTCTGAATGACCTGAAGATGCTTCTGAACTTCCGGTATGATTCCCTCAACTGCTTTACATTGATTCTGTGTGGGGAGTCGCACCTCAACAACAAGCTTTCCCTTCCGGTTCATGAGGCCATCCGGCAGCGGATTACCGTCCACTATGACTTTCAGGGTCTGTCCGTACAGGAGATCCCGGAGTACGTCCGACATAAGATCCGCATCGCAGGCGGTGCCGAATCCATCGTTTCTGATGCAGCGATGTCCTCCATCCATTCCCTTTCCCAGGGAAATCCCCGGATCATCGATACACTGATGACTGACGCATTGACGATCGGTGCTCAGACACAGAAAACCGTCATCGATGCCGATATCATTATGTCCGCCGCCAACAACCGTCAGCTCGGATAAGTACAGCATACACACGCCGTACCCACCCTTTAGAAAGGAACCATTGTATGAAACAGAGAATCAACATTTCGGTCACAGAGGATACCGCAGAACGTCTGAAACAGTTTGCCTGGGAGAATCACTCCTCGGTCAGCCAGGCCGTCACGGACTGGATCTGGTCGGCTAAAGTCAAAAACGAACAGATCCGCGGTCAGCAAACGCTAAGCGGCCTTGCCAGCACGATAAAGAAACATCGTTCTTCCCATTAGAGTTGTTCCGCCCTTCACTGCAGCAGAGGGGGCGGAGCACTTTTTTATCCAACCAGTGCCGGCAATGATGCTCCGCGGGGAACCTGCTGTATTCCCGCCAGAAGCCTGCCGCAAACTCCGATACGGCACACTGCTGGCGGAAGCACAGCCGAAAATAATTTGCCGTTTGCTCCGCTCAGAAAACGCCGCGTGACAGTTAACCTCCTGCTTATTTTGGTGATACTCATGCATTCGCCGATTTTTTGTACAGCATCTCGAATTTGCCGAACAAATACAAAAGGAGCCGCCGCTCCTGTACAGATTATATTTTCCAGGAGCGAACAGCCTCGCTGATCCGGTTTTCAATATCAATCCTGGTTTCCTTGCATTTCTTTGGATATTTCCTTCCAGCTGCAAAAATCACTGTCAACAGATCTCCTATGACCGGAAGCATCGTTTTTACCATTCCTTCCGGAAAAACAAAATGCGTTCCATGCTCATAGACAAAGGCTTCCACCCGGCAGTCATGTTCCTTCTCTGCAAGTCTTTTTTCCATTCTTCGAATATATTTTGCAGTTTCCCACAACACATCATCTTCTGCTCCAATGAGCAAAAGCTTCCCATGTATCCGTTCCACCTTAATGCGTTCTTCTTCCTGAATCGGATGAGCCAATTCGGAAGCAATAAATAAATCCGTGGACGCAATCAGATCTTTACCTGCCTTAGACTGTTTTTGAATCGTGTCCCAATATTCCGGATGTCTGTATGCATAAGGAAGATACGGAAGAGGCTTGCCTTTCCATGTGACTGTAGATTCTCCATTTCCCGGCCATTCCTTCCTGCCGTCTCTGTTCCCCTGGTAAAATCCCTCCATCACGAAATCCGGCGGCGTTAAGGCAATCGTCAATGTGATCTCCGGATAATAGGAAGCTGCCAACAGCGCCATCATGGCCGTTGTAGACGCTCCGGCAATGCCAATTTTCAGATTCCCTTGTGCCTGCAGATACTCTATTGCAGCCCCAAATCGTTCCAACGGAAGATTATGATGACCGTAATCCTTTCTAGCCGGGCTCATGGTTAATACACTTACTTCGAAGTTTTTCTGCAGCCATTTCACAGCAGCTCTCGCCATCCGGTCTTCTGTATCATCTCCAAACATACCGATAATGGCGCATTTGCTGTTTTTCACCGGCCAATAGCAGCCATAAAAGCCTTTGTCCGTCACCTTGATATTATCCATTCTCATCGCCCCCCCTTTTTCCTGTACCCGCAGTCACGATAGCCTCCCTTTGCCCATTTAGTTAGTTATTTCTAACTGTTTTAGTATAGCATACCTCACGCTGAGATGTCAGGTAACTGCAATGTCAGACTAGGGTGTCAGGGACAATGGATATTCACCCACAGAAATGCCTGAAGAGCCGTTTTTTCTTGCGTATTTCGACTATACTATGCATTAATAGTTTCCCAATACGCCGGACTATAGCGGTCCGGCGGTGGGATTAGCATT
>CAVCXB010000197.1:0-4785 GCA_963605535.1 Wujia chipingensis | reverse complement strand
TAAACTTAAAGCCGGCAAAGCTTGCAGGTGTTGTATCCGAGGGTATGCTGCTGTGCGCTGAGGATGCAGATGGAAATCTTGCACTGATGACACCAGAGAAGAAGATGCCAGCTGGAGCAGAGATTTGCTAATTCAAATTTGTGAATGGGCGTTCTGTGAACTGAAATATGTGTGAACACAACTCAAAAGGTTCCCCTCATGGAAAATCCGTGTGGAGAACCTTTTTTGTGCTTTATGCTGTTTACTATGTGCTTTCTTATGTTACCCGCAAGGTTATCGCAAGGGCACCTCGACGAATGACTTTGTCGGCGCCCCTTGTTCCCGCGGCGCCTTCTACGCACCTTTTTATCTCAGATACTG
Source organism: Wujia chipingensis (assembly GCA_963605535.1). Lineage (GTDB taxonomy): Bacteria > Bacillota > Clostridia > Lachnospirales > Lachnospiraceae > Anthropogastromicrobium > Anthropogastromicrobium chipingensis_A. Next base: position 4,425 of record CAVCXB010000197.1, on the reverse strand, counting down.
CGTAAGCCCGCTCCCACACGGGAATCGCCTCGTAAAGCAGTTCGTCTCGGCACCCACTACATAACGTGATATCCCGCAAATAATAGTTCACAGTTCCCACATTTTCACATATTCATATAGTCGATCGACTGTTTCAAATCCCATCTTCCTATACATCTCTTTCGGCGTATCGTCCGCGTCGGCATGAAGGAACATCTCTTCCTTAAATTGAGATGCGATGTGTTTCATAAGTGTGGTCGCAATATAGCGCTTACGAAATGACTCTCTTACAACAAGCGCATCCATCACCACATAGCCGTCTGTCGCATATGCATAGCAGGCACCTGCTGGTTTTCCATCCAGATACGCCACATAATAATGAAAGTCCGGTGTCTCCATCGCCTTTTTCACATAACGTGCATCACGTCTTCTGATAAAATCTTCGCCGTAGTCTGAAGCAAAAGTTTCGATCTCGATTGAAAGTAAATCGGCTAATACATTACTAGAAGCACTGTCATGGATTACTACATCAGGATTACCCTTCCACGCCTCTATATTCTCCTGCTTGTTTCGCAGAATCATTGTTTCTGTGCAGCATTCCTCCAGAGAAAAGCGTTCGTTCAGCGTCTTATCTAACTTTTCTCTTGTATCGATCTTTAGGAAGCCTCTGCCTAGCTGATGTTGATATGCGATTGCCTGCTCACAATCACACTCATTTATCTTATCTGATAATGGGACAAACTGGTTGTGGTCGTACATGTCGTAGAGATCATCATCCTGCCATTTTTCCAGATGCTCAGAAAATGCGCGTTTTTGTGAAAACAGTTGCTTAAAGTTTTGTTCTGCTTTTCGAATCCGCGAAATTTCATCCATCAATGCAAAATCCACAAAGTGTTCTTTTGTCAGCTCGTAATCTACCACACTCTGCTTCTCACCAACCTGATCGATCCACGCGTCTATTCGGACATCTACTTTTTGAAATCCCAACCGCTCATACACATGCTGTGCCCGCTTATTTTTCAGATTTGTATCCAGCACAATCTTTGTATAACCGCACGAAAATAATTCTCGAATCAGCATACTCAAAACAATTTTTCCAAGTCTCTTTTCCTGAAAAGTAGAATTGCAAATTTTAATTCCAATATCTACTGTATGATTTTCGATCGCATCCTCTCCAATCTCCTCTAAGTTATCGCCCAAATTGGCATAGCTCATTTCTCCGATGCGATTTCCATCATACCAGATAACCAAGTGCCTTCTTGTATCATCACTGTCTACTGCAATTTGCTTTTGAACCTTTTCCTCGCTTGTCCCAAGTCCATTTGGAAATCCGGCATGAGCCATCACTGCACCATCATTCCACCAGCTAACGAGCTGCTTACAATCTTCCCTCTCTGCATTTTTGATGCAAAGCTTTCCCTGCTCTAATTCCATTTAATGTGCCTCCCTATTCTGTCTTACAAAATTAAAAAATTCCTCTGTGTTAAATGGCGCTGTGATCATCGCAACTTCGCATAAGCCCTTTGCAACGCGATTATTCACATCGTCTGTATTTCCATTCCACAAAATATATTGCACATGAGGATGCATCTTCTGAAACTCAGAAATCCAGTGCGCAAACAGATGAGGTCCACAGCCCTCGACCGAGGCAATGTAGAACGTTCCCTGCAAGCCCTCTTTTCGGATTCGCACTTCCTCCTCCGAGCGGTTCACCAGATCAAGAATCTGCGATGCATACTGCAAAAACAGTTCTCCTTCTTCCGTGAGCTTTACCTTATGCGGGGTGCGCTCAAATAATTTTGTGCCAAGTTCCTCCTCCAAATCCTGAATCTGACGGCTGAGCGGCGGCTGGGCAATCGCAAGCTTTTCCGATGCTCTGGTCAATTACTCCCGCCCCTAAAGGGGCGGGGCTTCCTTATCAAATCTGTGAAATTCTTCTCCTCTGCCACTGCCTTAAAATACCGAATATGACGAAGCTCCATCGAGTCACCTGCCTTTCCAAACAAATCTACCAAATCATTCTTGACCTTTTTGATCTTACTTTATCGGTCACAACAATTTGCTTTCGTAGTAATTCCTCTTCATAATAACATGTATAATCGCCTTCTTACAATACTCAAAAAGTATTATCATACATTTATTATATGTATTTCACATTTTTTTTGCCTTGTGCTACATAAAACCATCAAGAAGAGATCCGGCCGGTCTCATAAAAAGAACCAACTCATCACTCCACTAGCATCGAGTGAATGAAAGAAAGAGAGGCATTTATTATGAAGAAAATTTTAGATAAGGTCAGCGAATTCTTTAGAGAGTATTATGTTAGCTTTGGTGAGAGAATCTGATGCGAACATATTGTAAAACTGATGATATAGAACATTTATAGGGTGCCGCCTTTGAACACACTGCAAACTGGTTCAAGCGCGACACCCTTTTTATCACTTTTTTGTTACTCATTTATTGTTCATTTTCTGTTATTTTTTTCACCTTATTGGCGAGCCACCGGGGACAGAAAAAAAGCCATTTGTTACTGACCCCTTGGTTACTTCCAGGCTTCGTGAAGCTGGCGCACGGTTGGAAAAATATAACCTGGCTTATAGCTGCTCTTCTCGGCATCCTCTCTTGTGGCTTCCCCAGTGAGGACAAGTGCCGTCTCAACACCTGCATTGATACCAGATAAAATATCAGTGTATAATCGATCTCCGACTACTAACGTTTCATCCTTTGTGAAATGATTCTGTGCAACGGACATATCCACCATTCCCGGCTCTGGCTTCCCAATAAAATACGGCGTTTTCTTTACGGCATGCTCGATCATCTGGCACATTGCACCGCAATCTGGTACAAACCCAAACTCGATCGGGCATACAAGATCTGGGTTGGTCGCCACATAGCCGACCTCTCTCGTGGAAAGAATCTTGCAAGTATCAGTCAGCTTTTCATAGGTCAGCTCGTTGTCGTATGCGACAAGCACACATGCAATCTCCGGATCCTCGCAGTCGGTTGTCACGCGAATGCCGCTCTTTTTCAGTTCTCGGATCAGTGATTTTGTTCCCATCACATAGATTAGCTTATCCGCATAATTTTTCTTTAAATAGTGAATCGTCGCGTAAGACGCTGTGATAAAATTGCTGTAATCGGTCTTGATTCCGAGCTTCTGAAATTTCAGAATATAATCCTGAATGCTCTTTGTGGAATTGTTTGTGATAAAAACAAACTGGCCACCGCTCTGACGGATATCCTCCAAAAATTCAGTCGTGCCGTCAATCAATCGCTCGCCCTGACACACCGTTCCATCAATATCAAATAAAAAAAGCTTTTTGTTGCTTAGCATCCCGTTACCTCTCTTCTCACGCGCAGCGCAACATCCGGATAATTAGTGATAACTGCCTCTAAGTCATTCTGAATGAAATTCTTCATGTCCTTTTCGTTGTTAACAGTCCACACACGAACCTTCTCGCCACTCTCATTCCATCTCTTCAGAAAATCCGACATATACATATGGTAAACAGCCGGGTGAAAACCCTCAACACCATTTTGCTTTGCATACTTTTCTACATCTAAAATGACATCGGAAAACAGCCACGCGGTCTCTGCGGAGCTGTCGATCTCCTTGATTTTTGCGATACTGTGATGATTAAAGGACGAATAAATCACGCGGTCATGCATTCCTGTTTCCCGTACAACGGCAACTGTCTTTTCCTCAATCTGCGGATACCAGTAGATTCCTGTCTTTAACTCAATGTTGACATCCATGCCCGTTGTTTTGACGTATTTCAGCACCTCACGAAGCGTCGGAATACCAGCTCCCACATAAGACTCCATATGATTGTGGAAAGACAGACGTTTTAATTCGCGCAATGTCATATCCTTGATAAAACCACTTCCATTGCTCACACGGTCGATTTTCTCATCGTGTGTCACAACAAGTTCGCCATCCTTTGTCACATGAACATCCAGCTCAATGCCATCTGCTCCCTGCTTTGCTGCCAGCTCAAAGGCTTCCATTGTATTTTCTGGCGCATACGCACTTGCGCCTCTATGTGCAAATATTTTTGTCATATCGTACCTGCTTTCTTGTTTTGTTCTATCGAAAAGCGACAGGGCATATGCCCTGCCGCCCTTGTTATTATATCACAATCAATTCAAAAGAAAACTGTGAATCATTGAAACGATAGTATAACTTTACTTGGGGATTAGCAATCCGTATCTTGTCTACAAGCATCACAAGCATGCTTTTTCCACAAAATCATGCTGAATACACCGTTCTTGAATGGATGGACTTACGCTTGCTTGTATTGCATCTACATACTTCCCATTCTTTTTGCTGGTTCGCTTTTCCCAATTGATTCGATCTCTTACTCTCAGTTCTTCCCCTTTTGTTAACGCCCATTCCTCCAAAATACGTCGCATTTTTTAATTCTTTGCGTTTCCCTTCCGTATGTC
>CAVCXB010000196.1:0-4830 GCA_963605535.1 Wujia chipingensis | reverse complement strand
TCCGACCTTTTTGTGTGGTATCATAGTCTTGCTGCTCTGAATAGTTATCTTGAGTTTATGTATATATGTATATATAATGTACGGAGTCACAGCAACGGAGGAAAAGGATAGATGGAGAAGAGACAGACCTGTGATCTGGCAGGACTCTGGCGCTTTGCAATGGACAAAGAGGACAGAGGTTTTGCGGAGCACTGGGAAAAAACAAGATTGCCGCAGACGATCACGCTGCCGGGATGCCTGCAGGCGCAGGGCTACGGCGATGCAATCAACACGGATACGCCGTGGGTTCAAAGCTTGTATGATGCATTGTGGTATCAGCGCGGCGAATATGCGTATGCGCAGGAGGATGGTACAAAGGTGCCGTTTTTAAGTCAGCCACCACGCCACTATACAGGAAAGGCATGGTATCAGAAGACAATTCTTGTGCCAGAGGAGGCAGATGGATTTGTTGGTCGGCTGACGCTTGAGTGCACAAAATGGAAGACAACGCTTTGGATTGACGGAGAATGCAAAGGCAGCATCACGAGTCTTTGTGCGCCGCACGTCTACGAAATGGGAGCATTGTCGGCAGGAGAGCATATCGTCACGATTTGCATTGACAATGGCTGGCAGCTGCCATATCGCCCGGATGGTCATGGGGTGTCCGATGCACTCGGTGCGACATGGAATGGTGTGGCAGGAGCGATTACCTTAGAGCTATTTAATCGTGTTTGGGTTGAGCGTGTTCAGGTTAATGCACAGATGCCGAAGGCTACCGTACAGGTGCACTTAAAAAATGAGACGAGCCATAACCAAAGTTGCATCGTCCGTGTACAAGATACTGTATGCGCGGATATCAGTGTAGAGAGAATCTGCGCTCTCACACCGGGAAGCCAGATCTGTGAGCTTACGCTAAACTACCCATCCGATACACCACTGTGGGATGAGTTTGACCAAAACTTACAGCACCTTACTGTAACCTTGTCTGCTACAAGTGATGCATCACAAGGAGAAACGCAATCATCCACCACACAATCACCATTACAGAGTAAAGAAATGGTGTCGCAGTCTTCAAAAGCAGTATTGCAGACCGAAGAAGTTACCTTTGGCTTTCGCAGGGCAGAGGTGAAAGATGGCCATTTTGTCATCAATGGGCGAAACACCTATCTTCGTGGAACTCATTTTGGCGGCGATTATCCGCTAAGTGGCATTCCAGATTGCGACAGTGCATACTGGGATAAGATCATGAATACCGTGAAGACTTGGGGCATGAACTTTATCCGTTGTCATTCATATTGTCCACCGGAGGCGGCATTTGCGGCGGCAGACCGTGCAGGTGTCTATTTGCAGATCGAGTGCGATATGTGGAATGTGTTTGCACCGGGGGCAGCGATGAACGATGTGCTGTGGGAAGAGACAAAGCATATTCTTGACACCTTTGGCAATCATCCATCCTTCCTTATGCTGTCACCGAGCAATGAACCTGGCGGAGCTTGGCTGTCACCACTTACCGATTGGGTGGCAAAATGCCGCGCATATGATAGCAGACACCTCTATACCATTCAGTCTGGTTGGCCGTATCCGATGGAGCCAGATAAGATTACAGGAACGGATTATGTCTATTTTCATCGTTCAGGCTTTGGAATTCAGCCGGGTGGAACCATTCGTGGACCGCGTGGCTGGCATGGGGGCGATTATCGTGAGTCCTTAAAGGGGATTTCCTATCCGGTCATCTGTCACGAGCTTGGTCAGTGGTGTGCATATCCAGATTATGATGTGATCGACAAATTTACAGGTTATTTGCAGCCGGGAAATTTTGAAATCTTTCGCGAGAGTGCGCGTGCGCATGGGGTACTTGGCCAGAATAAAGACTTTGTATATCATTCGGGACGCCAACAGGTTCGTATGTTAAAGGAAGACCTAGAGGCAAACCAGCGTACACCGCACATTTATGGATTTGAATTGCTCGATTTGCATGACTACTTGGGACAAGGCAGCGCACTTGTCGGCATCCTTGACCCATTCTGGGATTCAAAGGGTTATGTTACCCCAAATGAGTGGCGTCAATTTTGTGATGAAACCGTACTTCTTGCGCGCATCGAGTCCTACTGCATTGACCGTGCTAAACTTAATACGATCAGCATCTCGATCGAAGTTAGCCATTTTGGACGCGCACCGTTACAGTCTGTTCGCATCCATTGGCAGCTTGAGCAGCAGCCAGTTACCCGGTATACATACAGTGAGCATGGCAAGACACTTACGCAAACCATGTTCCAGTCGCCTGTTCTTCAGGGAACACTTGAGCCAAAAGATTATGCATTAGAGAAAAATCAGTCCGCTGGTTGCATTTACTTGAATATAGAAGAGATAGAGCCAAATTGTGCTTATACATTGCGTGTAAGCATGAAGGCAAATGGAAAGCTTGTGCAGAATACATGGCCGCTGTGGTTGTTTGACAGCAGCAAATTAAACTCAGTTTCTAGGCTAAACGAGTCAAAAGTAGCGGTTGATACGCAAGATGATGTTTTCATCACCTATGACTGCTTCCGTGCCGAGTCTCTTCTTAAGAAAGGAAAGCGAGTACTGTTTGAACTGCCGTATGAGGATACTTCCTACGATTGCCCACCAGTGCGCTTCAATCCATCCTTCTGGAATTCGCAGATGGGACCAACATGGGTACGCGGCATGGGCATGATCATTCAGAATGCGCATCCGGCATTTGCATCATTCCCAACAACAGCTGACGGCGGATGGCAATGGCAGTCTTTAATCGAAAATGCAAGAGGACTTCGAGTCGAGAAACTAAATTGCGATTGCATTACAAACCTTGTTCAGCCGATTGACGAATGGAACCGAAACGATAAGATGAGCCTTTTGTTTGAGTGTCGGGTAGGAAACGGTCGTCTGATGATGACCTCCATGAATCTGGAGCAGGATACCCCACAGGCCGTAGCCTTAAAGCACAGCATTCTTTCTTATATGAAGAGTGGTGCATTTGTACCGCATGGTCAGGTATCATGGGAACAAATCTCATCGCTGTTTGAGATGAACAATGTAATGAAAGAACTAGATGCAAAGATAGCACTGGATGCTTTAGCACAGGTTCCTTCTATCCATATAGATGAAAGAAGTACATCACAGCATTCAAACAGTAGCGATGCAATCGATGATTCGTTATCTGTCTGCCTCAATGGAAATCCGCAAACCTTTGTGCGACTAACGGGTGGTTATCCGTATTCCTTCATTATTCGGACACCTAAAAAGCATAATCTTTCCGGCATTCTCTATATGCCACGCCAGAATCATCGCGAGCATGAGGGAGAACTTTGCAGCTATCGCATTGAGGCATGGGTAAATGATACATGGAAATTGATCACACAAGATCACTTATCCTCTTCCTATGAACCAAAGCGTATTGCCTTTCCACAAAAGATTTATACCGATCGCATCCGATTTATGGCACTTGATACCTTTACCGCACCGGGAAAGAGCCACTGCTGGGCAATGGAACCAGATGGCTGGTATCAAAAAGAGGCCGACCCGGCTGCAAATCCAGAGTTTAAGGGACAGCTGCCGCAAGATATTTTTAGTGCATCTGTGATCAATCTTCTTTTGGCAGAGGAAGAGGAGACGGCTGTTTGGAAAAAGATGATTGCACGGCGCGAATTCGCTCATAATGGTGAGCAAGTCGTTACAAATTTGCAGACCGCTGTTTCTGAGAAGAGCGCTACTGCTGAAATTGATAATTAACACAATAAAAAAGAAAGAGAGGAACCCAACCATGGAATTTTCCAAGTATGGAATCACCACCGAACCACAACTAATCTACCACAACCCACTCGCATCTGAATCTGACATCGACGGCTTCGTCCTTGAAGGCACCGCTAAGATTTCCTTCCCAGAGGGCAAGCTTCGCATGGAAAACGGCTTAAGCGCTGCACAGGGCCAGAAAGCAAACTATGTATTATGGTGCCCGCAGGACTTCCCATCCAACGTCTACATTGAATGGGAGTTCCAGCCATTAAAGGAGCCAGGTCTTGCTATCCTTTTCTTTGCCGCAAAGGGCAGAAACGGAGAAGACCTCTTTGACGCATCCCTCCAGCCAAGAACAGGAGAGTACCCGCTGTATCATCACGGAGATATCAACGCCTTCCACGTATCCTATTTCAGAAGAAAAGAGCCAGATGAAAGAAGTTTCCACACCTGTAACTTACGAAAGAGCTACGGCTTCCATCTGGTAACACAGGGCGCTGACCCAATTCCGGACGTGGCCGATGTGTCTGCACCGTACAAGCTTGGTCTGTTAAAGTACGAAGATCAGGTGCGCTTCTTTGTCAATGGACTTGAAGTATTCAGTTACATCGACGATGGCGTAACCTATGGTCCACGCCTCGAGGGTGGAAAAATTGGTTTCAGACAGCTTGCACCGATGATTGGAGAATATTCAGAACTTAAAGTTTTCAAATTCTAAATAAAGTTTGAAAATAATAAATGGTTGTTTTTGCTACGAACTAAAAATAAATTGAATAGACATATGATTTTTGTTTGTTCTAACCAATGACAAATGATATTTTTTTAACAAAAAATGAAAAATATTAAATTTTTTGGAACAAAAAGCAAAAAAACTATTGAAAAATTATGCAATCTATTATATAATATCGACAACAAAAAAATCCATCCGAGTGAACTGGTTGTCTCTTTTTTTGAAAATAGAAAAAGAAATTTCAGTAGGAAAATATGTAAAATTGTGCAGAAATGCGCACTTTTCTCTTTTTTGCGCGGAGCGGAAGATACGAAAAAAAGGAAGGAGAAAAATCATGGGTAAGAAAAATAACACGACAGCCTATCAGC
>CAVCXB010000195.1:0-4847 GCA_963605535.1 Wujia chipingensis | reverse complement strand
AATTACTTATTGTTTAATGCAGCCTGTGCAGCAGCCAGTCTTGCGATCGGCACACGGAACGGTGAGCAAGAAACATAGTTTAAGCCTACCTTATGGCAGAACTCTACAGAACTCGGATCTCCACCGTGCTCACCACAGATACCGCACTTTAAGTTCGGTCTGGTAGCGCGTCCCTTCTCAACTGCCATCTTAACCAGCTGGCCTACGCCCTCCTGATCCAGTCTTGCAAATGGATCGGACTCGTAGATCTTAGCCTTGTAGTAGGAATCCAGGAACTTACCTGCATCATCACGGGAGAAACCGAAGGTCATCTGAGTCAGGTCGTTTGTACCAAATGAGAAGAACTCAGCTTCCTCAGCAATCTTGTCAGCGGTCAGTGCAGCACGCGGAATCTCGATCATGGTACCGATGTGATACTGCATGTTGGAATTCTTTTCCTTCTTAACCTGCTCTGCAACTTCTACAACAACGTCCTTAACGAACTTCAGCTCTTTCTTCTCGCCTACTAACGGAATCATGATCTCTGGAACGATGTCATAACCCTTCTCCTCAGCAACCTCGATAGCAGCTTCCATAACGGCTCTTGTCTGCATCTTAGCGATCTCAGGATAGGTAACAGCCAGACGGCATCCACGATGACCCATCATTGGGTTGAACTCATGCAGGGACTCGCAGGTAGCGGTTACTTCCTCAACGGTCAGGTTCATATCCTTAGCCAGTGCTGCGATATCTTCCGGATCGGTCGGAACGAACTCATGCAGCGGCGGATCTAAGTAACGAACGGTCATCGGACGTCCCTCAAGAGCCTCGTACATAGCCTTGAAGTCAGCCTTCTGGAACTGAAGCAGCTCTGCTAATGCAGCCTCTCTCTGCTCAACAGTCTTGGAAAGGATCATCTTACGGATCTTCGGGATTCTCTCCTCACCGAAGAACATATGCTCAGTACGGCAAAGACCGATACCTTCTGCACCCAGTCTTACTGCGTTGATGGTATCTGCCGGAGTATCTGCGTTTGTACGTACGGACAGCTTTCTGAACTGGTCAGCCCAAGCCATAACACGTCCGAAGTCTCCACCTACAGATGCCTCAACGGTCTTGATGTCGCCCTTGTAAATCTTACCAGTAGTACCATCCAGAGAAATGTAATCTCCCTCATGGAATGTGTAACCACCTAACTCGAAGGTCTTAGCCTCCTCGTCGATCTTGATTTCGCCGCAGCCGGATACACAGCAGGTACCCATACCACGTGCAACTACTGCTGCGTGAGAGGTCATACCACCACGAACAGTCAGAATACCCTGAGATGCATGCATACCCTCGATATCCTCAGGAGAAGTCTCCAGACGAACCAGGATAACTCTCTCTCCTCTTCCGCCGATACCAGCAGCCTTAGCCTCATCTGCAGTAAAGTAAACCTTACCAGCAGCAGCACCAGGAGAAGCCGGAAGTGCAGAACCGATAACCTCGCCAGCCTTTAATGCAGCGGTATCGAATGTTGGGTGAAGCAGCTGATCCAGAGACTTAGCCTCGATACGGCATACAGCTTCCTCAGGAGTAATCTGTCCCTCATCTACCAGATCACAAGCGATCTTGATAGCAGCTGGAGCGGTTCTCTTACCGTTACGTGTCTGCAGGAAGTACAGCTTGCCTTCCTCGATGGTGAACTCCATATCCTGCATATCATGGAAGTGGTTCTCAAGGTTGGTAGCCAGCTCCATGAACTGCTTGTAAACGTCCGGCATAGCCTGCTCCAGAGTGGAGATCGGCTGAGGTGTACGAACACCAGCAACAACGTCCTCGCCCTGTGCATTTAACAGGTACTCACCGAAGATACCCTTTGCACCGGTAGATGGGTTACGGGTAAATGCAACACCTGTACCAGATGTCTCACCCTTGTTACCGAATACCATGGTCTGTACGTTTACAGCGGTACCCCAGTCACCCGGAATATCGTTCATACGACGGTATACGATTGCACGCGGATTATCCCAAGAACGGAATACAGCTTTTACAGCCTCCATTAACTGTACAGTCGGATCCTGCGGGAACTCAGATCCCATTGCATCAAAGTAAACCTTCTTGAAACGAACGATCAGTTCCTTTAAATCATCAGCGGTCAGCTCTACATCGTAGGTTACACCCTTCTCAGCCTTGATCTCATCGATGATCTTCTCGAAATGGCTCTTCGGAACCTCCATAACAACATCAGAGAACATCTGGATGAATCTTCTGTAGGAATCGTAAGCAAATCTCGGATTACCAGTCTTCTTTGCGAAACCTTCAACAGATACATCGTTCAGACCCAGGTTCAGGATGGTATCCATCATACCTGGCATGGATGCACGTGCACCAGAACGAACGGAAACAAGTAACGGATCCTCTACGTCACCTAACTTCTTGCCGTTGTACTCCTCCAACCACTTTAATGCATCAAAGATCTGTGTCTGAATTTCATCAGAAATCTTCTTTCCGCAGTTATAGTACTCGGTACATGCCTCAGTAGTTACTGTGAAACCCTGTGGAATCGGCATGCCAAGACCGGTCATCTCAGCCAGGTTGCAGCCCTTGCCTCCGAGAAGATTTCTCATAGAAGCATTGCCTTCCTGAAACTTGTAAACCCACTTAGCCATTATAAACCTCCTAAAATAAGGGATTGCTCCCGGTTTTCTTTTGTGTCCAAACAGAATTTTACTGTTTTCACTGACACTCTGTTAATATTATAACATAATCTGGCAATTAGTAAAGTGGAAATTCCTAAAAATTCTTGTAATTTTATTTTTCCTATAGTAAAATAGATGGCATGGTTGTAAGATTCTTGCTTTTGGGCAATCAATCTTGCCAAATAGCGGCCTGCGGCGTGTCCATCGGGCTACAGAAAGGCATGGTACTTTATATGACAACTCCAATTCTCCCCCACAATCACGGGGATATCCATAACGTCCTTGAGGCGATGCCCTCCAAAGACACCTGTGCAGATATGGCAGGTGCCTTCAAGCAGCTGTGCGATGGCACACGTCTTCAGATTTTTTGGCTCCTCTGCCACAGTGAAGAGTGCGTTTTAAATATCTCAGCTGCTATCGGCATGAGCGCACCTGCTGTCTCCCATCATCTGCGCTGCTTAAAGGATGCAGGGCTGATCACCGGAAGCCGTCACGGCAAGGAAGTCCATTATCATATTGCAAATACCACACAGGCGGCGCTTCTTCATCATTTTGTAGACAGCTATCTGCACACCAGCTGCCCGAGCGAGTTTGACAGCCACGGCATTTCCCATTCGCATGCAGATCATTCACATGTATGCGATTCACACGAGAGCGATGTGCAGAGCGACTCCAATCATACTTATAATCATACTCACAGCCAAAGTCCTTGTACCTGCGGCTGCTCAAAGGAGGATTCCCATGAATAATTTACCAAAAGATCCCGTAATTCTTTTAAGCTATATCAATACACAGCTTCGCGATTTCTATCCAACCTTAGATGAACTATGCAGCAGTCTGAATGCGGATAAACAGGCAATCTGTGACACACTCGCTCAGATCGACTATTCATATGATGTGACATCCAATCAGTTCGTATAATTTGTATAAACGAAGCTGATTTTTTGTACAGAAAGGCAGGTTTTTATGGCAGGTTCATCCTTTGGCACTATTTTTCGCATTACTACTTGGGGCGAGTCGCATGGTCCGTCGATCGGCGTTGTCGTTGACGGCTGTCCGGCAGGACTTTCCCTCACAGAAGAAGATATTCAGATGCAGTTAAACCGCAGACGTCCGGGTCAGTCCCGCTACTCCACTCCGCGAAATGAGGCAGACCGCGTCCACATCCTCTCCGGTGTGTTTGAGGGACGCACAACAGGCACCCCGATCGCAATGGAAGTCATCAATGAGACGCAGCGCTCTAAGGATTACTCCGAGATTGCAAATAGCTATCGCCCGGGACATGCAGATTACACCTTTGATCAAAAATATGGCTTTCGCGATTACCGCGGCGGCGGACGTTCCTCCGGCCGTGAGACAATTGGTCGCGTAGCAGGCGGCGCTGTTGCCATGAAGCTGTTGGAGCAGCTTGGCGTTTCCATTACTGCTTACGCATCGTCTATCGGACCGATCACAGCAGAAAGCTTTTGCCCAGAAGAGATCGACAACAATCCATTCCATCTGCCAGATGCAGACGCTGCCGCAAAGGCACAGGAATATGTAGACCGCATGATGGAAGAAAAGGAATCCTCTGGTGGTGTGATTGAGTGTCGCATTACTGGCGTCCCGGCTGGTCTTGGCGATCCAGTTTTTGAAAAGCTCGATGCAAATCTTTCCAAAGCGCTCGTCTCCATCGGTGCTGTCAAGGGCATTGAGATTGGTGACGGCTTTGCAGCGGCTCATGCAGTTGGCTCTGAAAATAACGATTCCTTCTATATAAATGAGGAAGGAAAAGCCGCCAAGAAGACCAACCATGCAGGCGGCATTCTTGGCGGCATCAGTGACGGCGATACCATTCTTGTCCGTGCGGCAGTAAAGCCAACGCCTTCGATCTTTCGACCACAGGAGACCATCTCGCGCGATCTTGAACCGATGGAGCTGACGATCAAAGGTCGTCATGATCCGTTAATCGTTCCTCGCGCAGTTGTCGTAGTCGAGGCGATGTGTGCACTGACAATTGCAGACAGTCTATTGTTAAATATGACATCACGCATGGACGGCGTGCTTCGCTTCTATAAAAAGGATTAAATACAAAGTAACTTAAAATGCTTCTTTGTGGTCCCGGAAATAGCGGATCATTTCATTTGTCAGGCTCAGGTCATCGTAAGAATCCTGAGCCTGATTGATTTTATCACGCTCAATCCACTC
>CAVCXB010000194.1:0-4921 GCA_963605535.1 Wujia chipingensis | reverse complement strand
CTCATCGTTTACGGCGTGGACTACTAGGGTATCTAATCCTATTTGCTCCCCACGCTTTCGTGACTGAGCGTCAGTATTGTGCTGGTAAGCCGCCTTCGCCACTGGTATTCTTCCATATATCTACGCATTTTACCGCTACACATGGAGTTCTACTTACCTCTCACATACTCTAGCCTATCAGTTTTTAAAGCGATATTGGGTTAAGCCCAACGATTTGACTTTAAACTTAATAAGCCGCCTGCTCACTCTTTACGCCCAATAATTCCGGATAACGCTTGCAACCTTCGTATTACCGCGACTGCTGGCACGAAGTTAGTCGTTGCTTTCTAATAAGGTACTATCAAATCAAGACCATTTCCTATCTTGACCATTTATCCCTTACAACAGAGTTTTACAATCCGAAGACCTTAATCACTCACGCGGCGTTGCTCGTTCAGGGTTGCCCCCATTGACGAAAACTCCCTACTGCTGCCTCCCGTAGGAGTATGGACCGTGTCTCAGTTCCATTGTGGCCGATCAACCTCTCAGTTCGGCTACTGATCCAAGCCTTGGTGGGCTATTATCTCACCAACTAGCTAATCAGACGCAGGCTCATCAATCAGCGGAGCAAACGCTCCTTTTATAATAAGGAATTTCACCTTATTACGTATTACGGTATTAGCCAAACTTTCGTCTGGGTATCCCCAACTGAATGGTAGATTACCAACGTGTTACTCACCCGTTCGCCACTCGATACCGAAGTATCTCGTTCGACTTGCATGTATTAGGCACGCCGCCAGCGTTCATCCTGAGCCAGGATCAAACTCTCAAAAAGTTTATATTCTAGTTCATAATTATTCTGGTTTTGTTATATATAAATTAACTTAAATTTATTGACGTTTATTGTTGTACATCTATCTAGTTTTCAAAGATCTCTTTGCTCTTGTTAAGTGCTCCTCAACAAGTGCCTTAATATTTTATTACAAAGACATTTCTAAGTCAACAACTTTTTTAATTTTTTTAATTAAATTCTTGCAAACTATTTAATGACTTTCAATAAAAAAGCCCAGCGACGTGCTATTCTTGCCCAGAAGGGCTACCTTCACCATTACAGTGCTTAACTTCTCTGTTCGGTATGGGAAGAGGTGTGTCCACTGCATCATAGTCACCAGACTTTGATATAAGAGAATGATACTTAAATTATTCCCTGAAAACAAGATATTTTTTAATGTTCTTTCTTTTACCCTTTATTTTACTTTTAAAATTTTTATGATTCTTTATTCTTTCGATTAAAATCTTATGAAATTAAGTCCTCGTGCTATTAGTAATAGTCGACTGAATACATTACTGTACTTACATCTCTATCCTATCAAACTCTTAACATTAGAGTGCACTTACTTCTTACGAATGACAAGTCTCATCTTACGGTAGGCTTCGCGCTTAGATGCTTTCAGCGTTTATCCTTTCCATGGGCAGCTACTCGGCCATGCTCTTGGCAGAACAACCGATATACCGTTGCCATGTCCATCCCGGTCCTCTCGTACTAAGGACAGGTCCGTTCAAACTTGTTGCGCCCACGACAGATAGGGACCAAACTGTCTCACGACGTTTTGAACCCAGCTCGCGTACCACTTTAATTGGCGAACAGCCAAACCCTTGGAAGGTACTTCCCCTCCAGGATGTGATGAGCCGACATCGAGGTGCCAAACCGCCTCGTCGATGTGAACTCTTGGAAGCGATCAGCCTGTTATCCCCAGGGTAGCTTTTATCCGTTGAGCGATGATCTTTCCACACAGGATCACCGGATCACTATGCCCGACTTTCGTCCCTGCTCGAGATGTACCTCTCGCAGTCAAGCACCCTTATGCCATTGCACTCGAAATACGATTTCCAACCGTATTGAGGGTACCTTGGGGCGCCTCCGTTACATTTTGGGAGGCGACCGCCCCAGTCAAACTACCCGCCTAACACTGTCCGAGTAATGGTAAATTACATCGTTAGATTAATTGAAATCCAAAAGTTGTATTTCAACGACGACTCCACCAAAGCTAGCGCCCTGGCTTCAAAGTCTCCAACCTATCCTACATATGAATTTCAATTAATCAATATTAAGTTATAGTAAAGCTCCATGGGGTCTTTCCGTCTAGTCGCGGGTAACCTGCATCTTCACAGGTATTAAGATTTCACCGAGTCTGCTGTCGAGACAGCGCCCAAATTATTATACCATTCATGCGCGTCGGAACTTGCCCGACAAGGAATTTCGCTACCTTAGGACCGTTATAGTTACGGCCGCCGTTCACTGGGGCTTCAATTAAGAGCTTCGCCTTGCGGCTAACCCCACCTTTTAACCTTCCAGCACTGGGCAGGCATCACCCCATATACATCGTCTTGCGACTTAGCATAGAGCTATGTTTTTGATAAACAGTTACTTGGGCCTCTTCACTGCGACCTGCTTTCACAGGCACTTCTTCTTGCGAACTTACGAAGTAATTTTGCAGAGTTCCTTAACAACAGTTAACTCGCTCACCTTAGGATACTCTCCTTGACCACGTGTGTCCGTTCTCGGTACGGGCCATATATATTATAGTTAGCAACTTTTCTCGAGACATGGCATCATTGACTTCTCTACTAGGAAAACCTTTCGATCCCCATAACGTCTTTGCTTAATGATTGAAAGATTTGCTATTCAATCAGCTTCTCCGCTTAGTCCGGAATCCAATAACCGGTACAATTAGCCACATCTGTCATTACATCACATATATACGGGTGCAGGAATATCAACCTGCTATCCATCGAATACGCTTTTCAGCCTCTCCTTAGGACCCGACTAACCCAGGGAGGACGACCCTTCCCCTGGAAACCTTAGTCTAATGGTGTGTATGATTCTCACATACAATCGTTACTTACACCGGCATACTCACTTCCATGCAGTCCATCACTCTTTTCAGTATGACTTCGCCCCACATGGAACGCTCCCCTACCACTTATAGAAACTATAAATCCGCAAATTCGGTAATACGCTTAGCCCCGGTAAATCTTCGGCGCAGAGGCACTCGACTAGTGAGCTGTTACGCACTCTTTAAATGATGACGGCTTCTGGGCCAACATCCTAGTTGTCTATGCATCTCCACATCCTTTAACACTTAGCGTATATTTAGGGACCTTATTTGGCGGTCTGGGCTGTTTCCCTTTTGAGCATGAAGCTTATCCCCCACACTCTGACTGCCAGTATACCATTAGTGGAATTCGGAGTTTGATTGGAATTGGTATCGCTAGGTGCGACCCGCGGCCATTCAGTGCTCTACCTCCACTAATTACTTACTGACGCTAGCCCTAAAGCTATTTCGGGGAGAACCAGCTATCTCCCAACTCGATTGGAATTTCTCCCCTATCCACAAGTCATCCGCGGGCGTTTCAACGAACGTCGGTTCGGTCCTCCAGTAGGTATTACCCTACCTTCAACCTGCTCATGGATAGATCGTCGGGTTTCGGGTCTATATCATCATACTTAAGCCCTATTCAGACTCGCTTTCGCTTCGGCTCCATCTCTTCGATTTAACCTTGCATGATAATAAAACTCGCCGGTTCATTCTTCAATAGGCACGTTATCACCCATTAACGGGCTCTAACTTTTTGTAAGCATACAGTTTCAGATTCTTTTCACTCCCCTCCCGGGGTTCTTTTCACCTTTCCTTCACAGTACTGGTTCACTATCGGTCACTAGTTAGTATTTAGCCTTACGCAGTGGTCTGCGCATCTTCCGACAAGGTTCCACGTGCCTCGCCGTACTCTGGAATTCATTAGGGGGTTATACAAGTTTATATACAGGACTCTCACCTTCTTTGGTAGGCTTTCCCAAACCTTTCTACTGTCATATAACTCATCCCATAACATGATCCAAACCCCATCACAAGTGATGGTTTGGGCTCCTCCGCTTTCGCTCGCCGCTACTTACGGAATCGATATAATCTTTCTTTTCCTCTAGGTACTAAGATGTTTCAATTCCCTAGGTGTTTCTTCACTCGAACCAAGTTCGAGGATGACGTGATTGTTCACGCCGGGTTTCCCCATTCGGAGATCTACGGATCAAAGCTCACACCAGCTCCCCATAGCTTTTCGCAGGTAGTCGCGTCCTTCATCGTCTTCTAGTGCCAAGGCATCCACTGTACGCCCTTAATAACTTAACTTCGTAAAATATTTAGGTTTTAGTTTTTTTTCAGTTTTGTCTTAACAAATAATTTTTTTGTTAACTCGCATTTCTCGTTTTAACTCGATCTTTTGCAACTTAACAAGAAAGAACATGTTTTATAAATATCTTGTTTTCAAAGAATAATTTTAAGAGAATTCTATTCTCTCAAAACTAGATAGATTAATAAACGCCAACGAATAATTCTAGAAAAAATAGGTTTTTTAATAAAATTTACACATCGACTTACTTCAGTCGAATAATTCTTTCTCCATTGAAAGGAGGTGATCCATCCCCACGTTCCCGTAGGGATACCTTGTTACGACTTAACCCCAATCACCAGTCCTACCTTAGACGTCTCCCTCCTTACGGTTAGGATAACGGCTTCAAGTATTACCAGCTCTCATGGTTTGACGGGCGGTGTGTACAAGCCCCGAGAACGTATTCACCGCGACATGGCTGATTCGCGATTACTAGCAATTCCAGCTTCATGGAGTCGAGTTGCAGACTCCAATCCGTACTGAGATCGGCTTTACGAGATTTGCTTAACTTCGCAGTCTAGCGGCTCTTTGTACCGACCATTGTAGCACGTGTGTCGCCCAGGACATAAAGGGCATGATGATTTGACGTCATCCCCACCTTCCTCCGATTTAACATCGGCAGTCTCCCTAGAGTTCCTAACTTAATATTGGCAACTAAGGACAAGGGTTGCGCTCGTTGCGGGACTTAACCCAACATCTCACGACACGAGCTGAC